>DASRBM010000531.1:0-5985 GCA_035653635.1 Acidimicrobiales bacterium
ATGGCCTCGAAGCACTGGCGGGCCACGTGGTCGGGCGGCTGCAGCATCTGCGCCACCACCTGTGCCCGCACGACCGGGTCGTCGGAGGGGAGGAAGAGCAGCTCGTCGACGAGTCGTCGGCGCTGTTCCAAGGCGTCGGGACCGGCCAACTGGGCGGCGAACTGCTCGAGGAGCGCTCCCGTGTCGGGGGTCACGTCGAGCGGGGCCGGGTCGACGAGCACGAGGGCCCGGGGAAGGTCGCGGTGGCGGGCGGCGAGCTCCACCGTCACGGCACCGCCCATGCTGTGGCCGACGAGCACCGGGCGCTCGAGACCGAGCGCCCGGCACAGCCCGGCGACGTCGTCGGCCATGGTGGCGAACGAGTAGCCGTCGACCGGCACCTCGCTGTCGCCGTGACCGCGCAGGTCGAGTGCCACCACGTGGTGGCGGCCGGCCAGATAGTCGTACTGCGGAGCGAAGAAGCTGTGGTTGCACGACCATCCGTGCACGAACACGATCGGCGGATCGCCCCCGTTGCGTTCCTCGTAGAAGAGCTCGACTCCGTTGGTGCTCGTCCGCCCCATCGGCCACCTCCCCCGGTCGGCGCCACGCTACTGTCCCGCCGCGTGGAGCCCGTGGTCGATCTGGCCCGCGTCGACGCCCAGGAAGCCCGGTTCGCCGCCGCTTTCGCCGCCGGCGACGTGTCGGCGGCACGCGACCTCTACCACCCCGAGGTCGTCTATCTGAGCCCGACCACGCGGCTGTTCGGGCGCCCGCCGCGCGTCGAAGGGGTGGACGCCACCCTCGCCTTCATCCAGCAGACGATCGAAGGGTGCCGGGCCATCGACTACCGGCTCGACGAGCGGGCCGTGCTACCCGACGGCACGAGCGCCTACTGCCGCATCGTCTTCGACTGGGACACCGGCGCCGTGCGCCTGCGTTCGGTCTACGTGGTCGTGTACCGCTACCGAGACGGACGCATCGCCCAGCAGGAGCTCTACTACGACCCGAGCGGCGCCCTCGAGGAGTTGGGCCCGGCCCGCACCTGAACGCTTCAGGGCGCCAGCGGCGCCTCGATGCGCAGCGCGCCCGAGGGGCACAGGCCCACCTGGGCCACCACTTCTTCGGCGGCCGCGCCGTCGGCGTCGATCCACGGGTGGCGGTCGGTGTCGAACACGGCCGGAAGTCCGCGCACGCAGTTGCCCGAATGGGCGCAGACCTCGGGGTCGAAGCTGACGGTGACGTGTGTCCCCGGATACGACTTGCGCGCCATGGCGCCTCCCAGTGCCGCAGTACGGCCAGGTTATGCCCCGCCGGCCGCCTCCTCGTCCTCGATGACCGTGATCTCGGCCAGCCGTGGCACGTGGCGCCCCCCTTCGAAGCCGGTGGAGAAGAACACGTCGGCGATGGCGAAGGCGAGGTCCTCGCCGACGATGCGGGCGCCGAGCGACAGCAGGTTGGCGTCGTTGTGCTGACGGGCCAGCCGGGCCGTCGTCTCGTCGTGGCACAGCGCCGTCCGCGCCCCGCGGACCTTGTTGGCGGCGATGGCCTCGCCCTGCCCGCTCCCCCCGATCACCACCCCGGCATCGGCCGCGCCCCGCACCACCGCCCGTGCCGCCGCCGCGCAGAACGGCGGATAGTCGACGGGCGCCTCGGAGTCGGTGCCGAGGTCGTCGACCTCGTGACCGGCGGCACGCAGGTGGCGCGTGAGGGCGTCCTTCAGGCGGTAGCCGGCGTGGTCGGAGGCGATGGCGATGCGCACGGCTGCAAGCCAAGCGGGCGGCAACCGGGGGAGCAAGCCCGACCCCTCACCCCCCGGTTCTCGGGCTTGTCATCAAACCGTCACACGGGGACCACAAGCCTTCGTCGGTGCGCGACGTTGTCTTCGGCGGGGGCGGCGGACCGGGGCCGGGCAGCACGGACGTGCGCGGACCGCTGTGTGCAGATCCCAGCGGTCCTTGCCCCGAGCTGCCGGCTCGACGAGGGGCTCCGGCTCGCCGCACCCCACCAGTCCGGGCGTCCACCGGGCGACGGACGCCCCCGGCGGGGAAGAGGGGTTGCGAGAGGCGTATAGCGTCGGCTCCATGAGCGCTCCCCACGGCAACGACACCGGTCCCGGCGATCCGGGCGACGTGGTCGACGACGAGCCGGGCGACGAAGTGGACGAGGCCAGCAAGGAATCGTTCCCGGCAAGCGACGCGCCCGAGGGCTGGGCGGGACCCCCGGGCTCGTGAGCCACCACCGGGGCGGGGGCACGGACGGCGCCTGAGCGGACGACGGCGTGCACATCGGCATCACCGCGTTCCTGACCGACCTGTCGGCCGGTCCCGCCGCGCTCGCGCGTGCGGTCGAGGAACGCGGCTTCCACTCGCTGTACCTCCCCGAGCACACGCACCTGCCGGTCGACGAGTCGACGCCGCCGGCCCTCGTCGCCGGGGTGTCGATCGACGACTACCGGCGCAGCCTCGACCCGATGGTGGCGCTGGCGGCGGCGGCCACCGTGACCGAGCGCATCCTCGTGGGCACCGGCGTGTGCCTGGTCGCCCAGCACGACCCCATCGTCCTCGCCAAGCAGCTCGCCACCTTGGACCACCTGTCGGGGGGAAGGGTCGTGCTCGGTGTCGGCTACGGCTGGAACCGTCGCGAGGCGGCCGATCACGGGCTCGACTTCGACCGCCGGCGCGAGGTGACGGCGGACAAGCTCCGGTGCATGCAGGCGCTGTGGGCGGACGAACGCGCCGAATACCACGGCGACCATGTGGAGCTCCCGCCGGCGTTCTCCTGGCCCAAGCCCGTGCAGCACCCGCGCATCCGCACGCTCTTCGGCGCGGGCGCCTCCCCGGCGACCTTCGGCGCCGTGGCCGAACTGGGCGACGGCTGGATGCCCATCGGCGGCAAGGGCATGGGTGCCGCCCTGCCCGAACTGCGCGCCGCCTGCGAGAACGTCGGGCGCGACCCCGCCTCGCTCCATGTCGTGCCCTTCGGCACCGTGCCCGACGAGGCCAAGCTCGAGCACTACCGCGACATCGGGGTCACCGAGGTGGTGCTGCGGGTGCCGAGCGGCCCGATCGACGCCATGTGCCGCGTGCTCGACGACTTCCGCGCCTACCTCTGAGTCCCCCGGGCCCGGCCGGTCCGGGGCGCGAGGGTCAGCTGCCGAAGATGGCGGCGTAGGCCTCGATGCCGCGCACGTAGGTGGCCGTGCTCCGGTACATGCCCCGGGCCCGCACCGAGGCCAGCCCCTGGTAGTACGCGGCGACGGCCTGGTCGACATTGCCGCCGGTGGCGTGGAGCAGCGAGCCCAGGAAGGCGGCGCCGAGTGCGATGTTCTGCGCCGGTACGTGCGGGTCGAGCGCACCGTGCACGAGGACCTGGTTCACGAAGGTGACGGTGGCCGGTTCCACCTGGCAGACGCCGATGGCACCCGTCGGCGACACGATGGCGCTCTGCCAGCCCGATTCCCACCAGCACAGTGCCTCGAGCAGGTCGACCGGTACGCCGTAGCGGGCGGCGGCGGTGGCGAAGGCACTGCGCAGCACGAGCCGGTCGGGATGGGCGGCAAGCATGGTCGGCAGGCCACCCGTGGAGAGTCGGTAGGAGGCGAGGGTCATGCCGCCACCGCTCACGCCTCCTGTCGGCAGGCGGAGCCGGGCGCCGGCTTCGACGTGGTCGGGATTGCCGAGGCCGTTGAGGGCGACCAGCTCCGCCACCGTGGTGCCGTAGCGCGCCGCGATGGCCGTGAGCGTGTCACCCCGGCCGATGACGATGCTCTGGGGAGCGGCCGACCGCGACGACGATGAGGAGGGCACCTGCAGCACCTGGCCGGCCTCGACGTGGTTGGGATCGGCGAGATGGTTGGCGGCCACGAGCGCGGTCACCGTGGTGTGGAGCTCCGCCGCGATGGCGGTGAGGGTCTGCCCCCACTGCACCGTCACGGTGGCGGCATCGGCCGGCACGCCCAGCCCTGGCGCCAGCACGGCGACCACGGCGACGACGACCGCGCCGGCGCGGGCTGCCATTCGATTCCTTCTGCACCGGTCCGGGACCACCTGCCGCCTCAAGGACCCCGGCTGCCTCAGCAGCCACATGGACAACAACTGTCCCAGGGTTCCGGCCTGGGAACAAGGGCCGAATGCTCAACGCCGGCGGCCGGAGAGCCCCTGTACCCAGCGGGTCACCGCCTCGGTGACGGCGGTGTCCTTGCCCCGCAGGCCGTGGTCCCCGCCCTCGATCCAGACGTGGGTGACCGGCCCGGCGATGGCGGCCGTGGCCCGCTCGAGCTCGTCCGGGGTGCCGAAGGCGTCACGGGTCCCCGACACGAACAGGCAGGGGACGCCGAGGGCCGGGAAGTGCTCGGTGCGCATCCTGTCCGGCCGCCCCGGCGGGTGGAGGGGGTAGCTGACCAGGACCAATCCGGCCGTCGCCAGGCCCTCGGCCACCGCCATGGAGGCCATGCGCCCACCCATGGAGCGGCCCCCGAGGAGCAGGCGGTCGGGCGAGGCACCGATCCGGCCGGCCAGGGCGGCAGCCGCTTCGGCGATCGTGGCCATGAGGACGGGCGGTCGGTCGGGGGCCCGCCGGCCGGCCAGGCGGTACGGGAAGTCGATGCGTTCGACCACGAGTCCCAGCGCCGACAGTGCCTCGTCCAGGGCGACCAGGGCGGGTTGGTCACGCCCGGCGCTCGCCCCCGGGGCGAGCACCGCCCCGGCAGGGGTGGCCTTTCGGGAGGGGCGGGCCCGCTGCGGGCGGCTGCCTGGGCCGGGAGGTGCGGAAGGGGCCATGTCCGGAGCGGTCGGGCCTACAGGACCCGGCGGTTCTTGCCGACACTACAGATGGACGACGTGGCGGGTCGCACCGGGCGTCGCGGGTCACGGAGGACGGACGTGGGGGCACCACAGCAAGGGGACGGGACGCCGGGCGACGGTGATCTCGTCGAGCGGTATCGAGCACTCATGGGCGTGCTCCAGGAGGGCGTGCTCCTCCAGGACGCCGACCTCACCGTGCTCGAGGCGAACACGGCCGCCGAGATCCTCTTCGGCGCGCACGAAGGTGGCCTCGTCGGGGGCCCCGACCCCGTGCACGGCGCGGTGGACGAGGACCACCGGCCCATTGCGGCCGACGCCACGCCAGCGGCCATGGCCCTCGCCACCGGACAGACCCACTCCGGCCAGGTCATCGGCGTCAACCCCGCCGACACCGGACCGCTGCGCTGGTTCTCGGTCAACGCCGCCCCGCTGGTGCTGCCGGGGAAGGACCACGCCGAGCTCGTCATCAGCACGTTCTGCGACGTCACCGAGCGCAAGGCGCTCGAGGTGGAGCTCACCCACCTCGCGCTGCACGACGGGCTCACGGGACTGGCCAACCGGACGCTGCTCGTGGACCGCATCGGCCACGCCATGGCCCGCTTCGTGCGCCGCGCGCCGGACCCGACGGTCGGCGTGTCGGTGCTCTTCGTCGACATCGACGACTTCCGCTCGATCAACGACTCGCTCGGCAACCGCGTGGGCGACGAGATCCTTCGCATCCTGGCCCAGCGCCTTCGTTCCGCCGTGCGCGAGGAGGACACGGTGTCGCGCGTCGGCGGCGACGAGTTCGTGGTGCTGTGCGACGAGATGAACCGGACGGACCTGGCCCGCTTCTGCGTGCGGGTCACCCAGGTCTTCAGCCAGCCCGTGATCAGCCGGGTGGGCGACGAGTGGCGCTCGGTCGCCATCGGCTGCACCGCCGGGGTCGCCATGGCCCGCCCCGGCGAGGACGCCGACAAGTTCCTGCAGCGCGTGGACAAGATGCTCAAGGAGCAGAGCCACGCTTCGGCCGCCGAGGCGGCGTCGGGCACGCTGCCCACGCGCGGCACCGACCTCCGTCCCGCACCGCCCCGGCCCGGCACCCACCACCGCCGCCGGCGCTGACCGCAGCCGGCGCCGGCGACTCGCCCGGCTAGGGCGAGGCCAGCTGGTTCACCTGCGGTGCTCCTAGCGCGGTGGTGAACGACCACACGCCATAGGC
>DASRBM010000532.1:0-2589 GCA_035653635.1 Acidimicrobiales bacterium
CGCCAAAGGCGTACGAGGTCGACAGCGTGAGCGCCCCGGCGCCGATCAGCGACGCGTTGAGCAGGATGACCGCGAACATCGCGCCGGCGGCGCTGCCCAGGTAACGGCTCAGCAGGTTGGCCACCGCGCCGGCATCGGTGAAGTGGCCGGCGAACGGGCTGTGGGCGAAGGCGTAGGCGGCGGTGACGACGAGGAGGCTCGCCGCGATCACCGTCACGAAGGAGCCGATGACGGTGTCGGCCCGCTCGTAGTTGATCCAGCGCGGCGTGATGCGCTTGTCGACGATGTTCGACTGCTGGAAGAAGAGCTGCCAGGGCGCGACGGTCGTGCCGACGATGGCGATGATGAGCAGCACGGACGTCGAGTTGAAGCCCCCCTGCACCGACGGGACCGCGAAGCCCCTCGCCACCGCACCGACGTGCGGATGGGCGTAGACGGCGAGCGGGATCACGAGGAAGTTGGCGATGATGAAGACGAACATGAAGCGCTCCCAGCGGCGGAAGCTCCCGCTCGCCGTCATCGCCACGAGCCCGAAGGCGGCGAGCGGCACCGAGATGTACTCGCTCACGCCGAAGTAGCCGAGGGCCAGGCTCACGCCGATGAACTCGGTGACGATGGTGAGGAAGTTCAGGACGAAGAGGTCGACGACCGAGAACCAGCCCCAGAACCGGCCGAAGCGCTCGTTGATGAGCTTGGCGTGCCCGACACCGGTGACGGCGCCGAGCCGGACCACCATCTCCTGGTTGACGATGAGCACCGGGATGAGCAGCGGCAGGGTCCACAGCAGGCTGAGCCCGTAGTTCTGCCCGGCCTGCGCGTAGGTGGAGACACCGCCGGCGTCGTTGTCCCCGACCATGACGATGATGCCCGGGCCGATGATGGCGGCCAGCGTGAGCAGCCGGGTGCGCCAGGACTTGCGCGACCCGACGTCGTGCTGGCTGATGGTGCCGAAGGCGCCCTGGATGTCGCCGAGGTGGGCCTCGTCCAGCACGGCAGAGGCCCGTGTCGTCTCCTCGGTGTCGACGGCCTCTTCGGCCATTGGTGGACCTCCCGACGGTGCCGGCGTCGTGGGCGTGCATGTCTGGTGCGCGCCCGTCGTGGCCGGTCAGCCTCCGGTCGGTCCGGCTGGCCTCCGTTGCCTGGTGCGGCGGGCGCGCTTCGTAGGTCGTGACGACCGATGGTCAGCGGGCAGCGGTGCTCCTTGGCCGTTCGGGTACGGACGTCGGCGGCTCGAGCCCTCGAGCGGGTGACGACAGCGGCATGTTAATCCTCGGCCTGCGCCATCCCGAAGTCGCGCCGCCACCCCGTGGGCACGAGCAACTCCAGGACGTCGTCCACGGTGACCACGCCGATCAGCTGGTGGTGCTCCTCGTCGAGGACGGGGGCGACGGTCAGGTTGAAGTCCGACATTTTGCGCACGACCGCGTGCAGGTCCCAGTCCGCGTGGACATGCGGCGGGTCGGGACGGATGACGTCGCCGAGACGGGCGTCCGGCCCCGCCTGCACGAGCGCCACGACCGATGCCGTCCCCGACAGACCCCGGCCGTCGTCACCGGTGGCGAACACGACGGCGAGCGCCTCGACCGGGGCTTTGCTCACACGCAGGGCGGCGAGGGTGTCGGCCACCGATGCGCCCACGGGCATGCTCAGGAAGTCGGGGCTCATGAGGCCGCCGGCCGTCTCGGGGTTGTAGTTGAGCAGCGCCCGCACCTTGCGCTGCTGGGCCGCCGGCAGGAGCTGCAGCACCGGCAGCCGGCGTTCCTGGTCGAGCTCGGTGAGCAGGTCGGCGGCGTCGTCGGGGGCCATGGTGGCGAGCAGCCGCGCCGCCTCGTTGTCGGAGCGTGACTCGATGAACTCGAGGCGGTGCTCGTCGTCGAGCTCCTCGAACACGTCGGCCTCGAGCTCGCGATCCTGGCCGACGGCCTCGATGATCTCCTCGCCCTCTTCGTGGGAGGCCGCTTCCACGAGATCCGCGATCTGCGCCGGGTGGAGACGGGCGAGCTTGCGGTAGGGGATGCGCAGCCGGGCGGTGGGCACGTGGGCCACGAAGGGCTCGATCGTGGCCCAGTCGACGACCGATCCGGTGTGCACCCGGTGGCGCCAGGCGCGCGGCAGCAGACGGCGCAGCGCCACGCGGGGACTCGGGTCGACGCCCACGACCTCCCAGCGGCCGTCGACCCGGGCCAACTCGATCTCGTTGGCCCGGATGAGCCGCGCCCCCTGCAGATTGATGAAGTGCCGGGCCTGCAGGTCGCGCCCGAGGAGCAGCTCGCCCGGGCGTCGCTCGAAGCGCTGCAGGCTGAGCTGGTCGCCGACCAGCTCGACGCGGCCGGGGTGGAGCTCGGCGATGCGGTCGATGGGGACGAAGAGCTCGCGGTGGCCGATCTTCACCACGAGACCGCTCACCGGGGGGTGGGGAGCGTCGCCGAGGCGCACGATCACGTCGGCCACCCGGCCGAGACGGTCGCCCTGGCGGTCCACCAGCGCGCTCTTCACCACGCTGGAGACATGCAGGATCTCGATGGCCATGCGTGTCCCGGTCCTCGTGCTCGGACGTGCCGCGGGGGACAAGCTACAGCGTGGTCGCCC
>DASRBM010000533.1:0-2307 GCA_035653635.1 Acidimicrobiales bacterium
CGCTGAGTGGGTGCAGCGCCTGGTCGCCAATGACGTGGGACGGCTCGAGCCGAACCAGGCACTGTACACGGTGATGTGCAACGACCGCGGCGGCATCATCGACGACCTCATCGTCATCCGGGGCGCCACCGACGACTACATCATCGTCTGCAACGCATCGACGCGCGCCAAGGACGTGGCATGGATGCGCGACCACGTCACCGAGGGAGTCGAGCTCACCGACATCAGCGACGAGACGGCGCTGCTCGCCGTGCAGGGGCCGCGTGCCGTGGAGGCGCTGGAGCCGCTGACGCGGCTCGACTCCGGCGCGCCGCTGTCGTCGCTCGAGTCATTCCACCTCTCCGGCTGCAGCATCGACTCCATCGACGGCGCACGGGTGCAGGCGGTCTCACGGACCGGGTACACCGGCGAGGACGGGGTCGAGATCTACATCTCCGCAGGCCACGCCGAGCGCATGTGGGACGCCGTCCTGGCAGCCGGCAGGTCGGTGGGGATGCTCCCCTGCGGCCTCGGGGCCCGCGACACCCTGCGCCTCGAAGCCGGGCTGCGTCTCTACGGGCAGGACATGGACGAGGAGACCGACCCGTACAGCTGCGGGCTCGGCTGGACGGTGAAGCTCGGCAAGGGCGACTTCATCGGCGCGGCGACGCTGCGCTCGCTCGACCCCAAGCGGCCGCCGAGGCGGTTCATCGGCCTTCGGCTTCCGCAGCGGGCGATCGCCCGCCACGGCAACGCGGTGCGCCACGGCGAGCGCGAGGTCGGCCAGGTGACGAGCGGCGGATACAGCTTCACCCTCGGCTGCGGCATCGCCACCGCCTCGGTCGACCCGGAGGTGGACGGCGCCGCGCAGCTCTCCGTCGACATCAGGGGCACCGCGGTCACGGCGGAGCGGACCGCCCTTCCCTTCTATCGCCGGCGCAAAGGAGGATGAGCGTGGCCGACCTCTCGCAGTACCGGTTCACCGCGACGCACGAGTGGGTGCGCATGGAAGGCGACACCGCCTCGGTCGGCATCTCCGACCATGCCCAGTCGCAGCTGGGCGACGTCATCTTCCTGGAGCTGCCGGAGCCCGGGGCGACGCTGCAGGCCGGGGACAAGTTCGGAGTCGTGGAGTCCGTGAAGGCGGCGAGCGACCTGTACTCGCCCGTGAGCGGCACCGTCGAGGCGGTGAACGAAAAGCTGACCTCCAACCCGGAATTGGTCAACAGCGACCCGTACGGTGAGGGCTGGATGCTCCGCCTGAGCGGCGTCGGCGAGGGCGGCACACAGCTGATGGACGAGGCCGCCTACGCCGCGAGCACCGGCTGACCCACCGTGGCCGACGAGCGTTCGCCGGTCCGTAGAATTCCGCGGTGCGGGGCTCGCCCCGGCATTGGGTCAGCTAGCTCAGCTGGTTAGAGCGCGCGGTTCACATCCGCGAGGTCGAGGGTTCGAGTCCCCCGCTGACCACCATTTCGCAAGTTTTCGACAACGCCGTCGTCTATGAGAGGCCGGCATGCCAGCTCCTCTCGCGAATCGGTTCACTCGCTCCACTTGCAGCGGAGCTATATTTCGGCAATCGCGTAGGGAGGCGTCGATGAGAAGGGTCGGGACACGACCGCGAGGCCCAGCAGGGATCGAGATGACCGTGAGGAGAGCTACATGAAGCGAACCGTTGCCGCCGTGTGGGGCGCTGTCTGCATTGCCGGCGCGGCACTGGCGATCCCCGCCACGACCGCGAGCGCCGGCAGCCCCAACCCGATCACCGTGGCGCCCGGTGCGCCGCAGAGCTACAGCGGCAGCGTGAGCCCGGGATGGACGGACCCCAACGGGCCGCCGGCTCCGTCCGCGCTGTGCTCGAGCAATGCCAACGGCACCGAGCCCTGCGACCGTGAGAGCGTGAAGCTCGCCTCGGGCGGCGCTCCGGCAACCGACAGCTTCTCGCTGAGCGCGCTGGTGACGTTCACGCCCACTGACGCGGCCGCGCAGAACTGTCTCGACATCGCCATCGAGGACAGCACCGCGACCACGGTGCTGGCGCACCAGGCGTGCGGCGGCAGCGGCGCCACGGTGAGCGCGTCGAACCTCACCCCCGGCAAGACCTACATCATCGAGGTGGACTCCGACGGCACCGATGCCGCGGGGGCATCGGCGCAGCCCTTCAAGGCGATCGTCAGCTCCACCGCCACCTCGGCGAGCGGCGGCCCCACGCCGACGCCGTACCCGTCGAACCCGTTCACCTTCACCCACGAGGTCTCGGTGGATGTGCAGCGCGGTGATGGCGAGCCGGACCTGGCCATCTCGAGCAACAACCAAGACCTCTACACG
>DASRBM010000534.1:0-2168 GCA_035653635.1 Acidimicrobiales bacterium
GCAGGTGGTCGTGGTGCATCTTCCAGTTGCCGCTCACGAGGAAGCGGCGGGTGGCGGTGTCGGCCACGGCTCAGCTCCGTCCCGGCGCGTTCGACGCGCCCCGCAGAGCCACGAGCCCCGGCAGGTCGCCGTGCTCGAGCAGCTCGAGCGAGGCGCCGCCCCCGGTCGACACGAAGCCGATGCGGTCGGCCAGCCCGAGCCGGTCGAGGGCGGCGGCCGAGTCCCCCCCGCCCACCACCGAGAAGCCCCGGCTCTCGGCCACGGCTTCGGCCACGGTGTGGGTGCCTGCGGCGAAGCGGTCGTCCTCGAAGACCCCCATGGGACCGTTCCAGAAGATGGTGGCCGCCCCGCGCACGGCGTCGGCGGCGGCGGCCGCGCTCTCGGGACCGAGGTCGACCCCCTGCCAGCCGTCGGGCACGTCGCGTCCGATCATGCGCACCTCGCCGGTGCCGGGCCCGCCGTGGCCCAGGGTGCCGCCGGGCCCGAGGGCCACGCCGTCCACCGGCAGCAGCAGCCGCTCCCCCGCCTCGGCGATGAGCGCCCGGCAGTCCTCCACGCGGGCCTCGTCGAGCAGGGACGCACCCACCTGGTGTCCGGCCGCCACCAGGAAGGTGTAGGCCATCCCGCCGCCGACCACGAGACGGTCGACCCGGTCGAGCAGCGACCGCAGCACGCCGATCTTGTCGGCCACCTTGGAGCCGCCGACCACGGCCACGAAGGGACGGGCCGGCGCGGTGAGCAGACCGCCGAGCACCTCCACTTCACGTTGGAGCAGGCGCCCGGCGGCCGACGGCAGCGTGGCCGGCGGTCCCACGATCGAGGCGTGGGCCCGGTGCGAGGCCCCGAAGGCGTCGTTCACGTAGGCGTCGAACCCGTCGACCAGCTCGGCCACGAAGGCCGGGTCGTTGCCCTCCTCGCCGGGGTGGAAGCGCAGGTTGTCGGCGAGGGCCACGCCGGGGGCGAGCTCGCCCAGGCGGGCCCGCACGGGACCGACGTCGTAGGTGGGGTCGATCTTCCCCTTGGGCCGCCCGAGATGGGTGCAGGCCGTCACCCGGGCGCCGCGGCCGGTCAGCCACTCGATGGTCGGCAGCGCGGCGCGGATGCGGAAGTCGTCCTCCACCACCGCCGGCCCGGTCTCGGGATGGGCGAGGGGCACGTTGAAGTCGACGCGCAGGAGCACGGCCTTGCCGTCGAGATCGGGGAGGTCCTCGAGGAGGGGGATGCCGGCCAGAGGGCCGGCCGGAGCCGGGGTCATCCGGTGAGGAGGAGCCCGCTCAGCCGGCGCGGCCGACGATGCCGACCAGGTCGACGAGGCGGTTGGCGTAGCCCCACTCGTTGTCGTACCAGCCCTGCACCTTGACGAGGGTGTCGTCACCGACGCCGATCACCATGGTGAGGCCGGCGTCGAACGTGCAGGAGGCGGGGCTGCCCACGATGTCGGAGGACACGATCGGGTCCTCGGTGTAGACGAGCACCTTCGCCAGGGGCCCGCTGGCGGCGGCCGTCCGGAAGGCCTCGTTCACCTGGTCGACGGTCACCTGGCCCGGCACCACGGCGGTGAAGTCGGTGATGGAGCCGTCCATCACCGGCACCCGCAGAGCGGTGCCGTCGAGCTTCCCCTTCATGGCCGACAGCACCAGGCTCGTGGCCCGGGCCGCGCCGGTCGAGGCGGGGACGATGTTCTGTGCCGCGGCCCGCGCCCGGCGGCGGTCCTTGTGCGTCAGGTCGAGCAGGTTCTGGTCGTTCGTGTAGGCGTGCACCGTCGTCATGAGCCCGCTCTTGATGGAGAAGGCGTCGTCGACCACCTTCACCATGGGCACGAAGCAGTTGGTCGTGCACGACGCGTTCGACACGACGACGTGCGACGCCGGGTCGAATTCGTGGTCGTTGACCCCGACCACGAACGTGGCGTCCACGCCGCTCGCCGGAGCCGAGATGACGACGCGCCTCGCCCCCCCGTCGAGATGGGCGGCGGCCGACTCCCGGTCGGTGAAACGGCCCGTCGACTCCACGACGACCTCGGCGCCGAGCTCCTCCCAGGGAAGGGCCTTGGGCTCGCGCTCGGCCAGCACCCTGATCGGCCTGCCCGCCACCTCGATGCAGTCGCCCTTCACCGCCACCTCGGCCAGCAGCCGGCCGTGGGTGGAGTCGTAGCGGAGCAGGTGGGC
>DASRBM010000535.1:0-4131 GCA_035653635.1 Acidimicrobiales bacterium
CGCTCGGTCGAGTTCGCCCGCAACCACCACGTGCCGCTGCACGTCCGTTCGAGTTTCACCTGGGAGCCCGGCACCTGGGTGGTGGAGGAGGATCCGTCCATGGAACAGGCCGTCGTCACCGCCGTCACCCACGACGTGTCCGAGGCGAAGATCACCGTCACCGGGGTCCCCGACAAGCCGGGGATCGCGGCCCGCATGTTCCGGGCGCTCGCCGAGCGCCACATCAACGTGGACACCATCGTCCAGAACACCTCGGTCCACGGCACCACGGACATCTCCTTCACCGTGCCCCGCGCCGATCTGGCCATGAGCCTCGACACGGCGAGGGCCCTTCTGCCCGAGATCGGCGCCGGTGAGGTGGAGGCCGACGACGACATCGCCAAGGTGTCGCTCGTGGGAGCCGGCATGCGCAGCCACCCCGGTGTCTCCGCCACCATGTTCGAGGTGCTCGCCGGCCACGGGATCAACATCGAGATGATCTCGACCTCCACCATCCGCATCTCGTGCGTGATCCGGGCCGAGCGGGTGGAGGAAGCGGTGCGCGCCCTGCACGAGGCCTTCGCCCTGGCCGGCTGAGGACCGTCGCCCGCCCCGTCAGGCGGATCGGGAGACGGCGGAGCCTCAGTAGGATTGGCCCATGCGGATCGGCGTCGTCGGTGCGACCGGCCAGGTGGGGACGGTCATGCGCGCCATCCTGGCCGAGCGCGCCTTCCCGGTCGACGCCATCCGGTTCTTCGCCTCGGCCCGCTCGGCCGGGGGCACGCTTCCCTGGGCCGGCGCCGAGGTGGCGGTGGAGGACGCCGGGTCGGCCGACTTCTCCGGGCTCGACGTCGTGCTCATGTCGGCCGGCGCCACCGCCTCGCGCGCCATCGCCCCACGGGTGGCAGCCGCCGGCGCCGTGGCCGTCGACAATTCCTCCGCCTGGCGCATGGACCCCGATGTGCCGCTCGTGGTGCCCGAGGTGAACACGGACGCCCTCGCCTCGATCCCGAAGGGCATCGTGGCCAACCCGAACTGCACGACCATGGTGGCCATGCCGGTGCTGGCGCCCCTGCACCGCGAGGCCCAGCTGCGCCGTCTCGTCGTCTCCACGTACCAGTCGGTGTCGGGCGCCGGCGGGGCCGGCGTGCGCGAGCTCGAGGAACAGGTGGTGAAGACGGCGGACGGTGTCGCCGGTCTGGCCTTCTCCGGTGCGGCCGTCGACTTCCCGGCGCCGACGGTGTTCTCCGGCCCCATCGCCCACAACGTGCTGCCGCTCGCCGGCAGCCTGGTCGGCGACGGATCCGAGGAGACGAACGAAGAGCAGAAGCTCCGCGACGAGAGCCGCAAGATCCTCGGCATCCCCGACCTGGCCGTGTCCGGCACCTGCGTGCGCGTCCCCGTCTTCTGCGGCCACAGCCTGTCGATGAACGCCGAGTTCGCCCGGCCCATCGACGTGGCCCGTGCCCGCGAGCTGCTCGGCGCCGCGCCCGGGGTGCGCCTGGTCGACGTGCCGACGCCGCTGCAGGCGGCCGGCATCGACGACACCCTCGTCGGGCGGCTGCGCGTCGACCCCGGTGTGGCCCACGGCCTGGCGCTGTTCGTGAGCGGGGACAACCTGCGCAAGGGCGCCGCCCTCAACGCCGTGCAGATCGCCGAGGCCCTGCTCGCCCGCAGCTGACGGCGGCGCCGGCGGGCGTTCTGCCGGTGAGGGTGCCTACAGCTCGGGTTCGTCGGCCAGCGCGGTGATGCGGCGGGCCAGGTTCACGGCGTGATCGCCGAAGCGCTCGTAGAAGCGGGCCACCAGGGCGGCCTCGATGGCGACCGGCAGCGGCATGGAGCCGCTCGCGATCTCGGCGGTGAGCACCACGTGCAGCTCGTCGACCTCGTCGTCGAGCTCCTCGACATGCTCGGCCACGTCCGGGCTGCGATCGACGTAGGCGTCGGCCGTCGCCCGCCACATCTCGCAGGCGACCTCGCCCATCTGTTCCACGAGTCCGCGTGCGCGAGGGGAGAGCTCCACGCCGAGCCCGCGCACGGCACGCCGTGACACGTGCTCGGCCAGGTCGCCGCTGCGTTCGAGCTCGGGCAGCATGCGCAGCACCGTGATCAGGTAGCGCAGCTCCTGGGGACCGGTCGCCCGGTGGGCGAGCTGGCGCTGGGCCAGCTCCTCCACCTCGCGGTAGAGGGCGTCGATGGCCTCGTCGCTCTCGGCCAGGACCCGGGCCGCCTCGCGGTCGCCGGCGAGCAGGGAGTGGGTCGCACCCGCCACGCCCTCGCCGACGAGGGCGAAGAGCTTGATGACCTCGCGGTCGATGCGCTCGATGCTCTCGGCCACCTCGTCGGCGTCGGTCACGCGCAGAGCAGGTCGTCGCACCACGCACGCGAGCGTACTCCCGGTGTCCCGCGACCGTGCCGCCGGGTCGGAGTCCGGTGGCCGGTGTGCGCCGCAGAGCCGCAGGGCGGGACTACCGTCTCGTGTGGTGGCCGCTTCTGCGGCGCGAGAGCGCGACATCGCGGAGCTCGCCCGCCGGCTGGCCGGTCTCGGCGGCCGGCGCGGCGCCGGTGTCTTCGCGCTCTCGTGGTGGAGCGACCATCTCCTGGCCCGGGCAATGACCGACCCCGACCTGCGGGCGCGTCTGTTCCGTTTCGTCGACACCTTCCCCGCCCTGGCCGGTCCGGCCGACGTGGTGGAGCACCTGCGCGGCGAGTTCGCAGGGGCGGCGGCGCCGTGGTGGTTGCGGGCCGGCCTCGCCCTCGGCGACGTGCCCGGCGGTCGCCGGGTGACGACGGCGGTGGCCCGGCGCTCCATCGACCGCATGGCACGACAGTTCGTGATCGGCACCGAGCCGGAGGAGGTGGCGGAAGCCGTCGGGGGGATGTGGGCGTCAGGTTCGGCGGCCACGGTCGACCTGCTCGGCGAGCACACCCACAGCGACGCCGAGGCGGCGCGCTATGCGACTCGCCTGGCTGCGCTGGTCGACGCGCTCGGCGCGGCGTCGAACCGGTGGGCGCCGCGCCCGGTCCTCGAGCACGACGACATCGGCCCCGTGCCGCGGGCGAGCGTCAGCGTCAAGGTATCCGCCCTGTCGCCCGTGCTCCACCCACTCACGGCCGGGCGCGGGGTGGAGCAGGCCCAGACGCTCCTCCTGCCGATCCTCGAGCGTGCCGCCGCCCTCGGCGTGTCGGTGTGGTTCGACATGGAGCGCTACGAGGAGAAGGCCTTGACGCAGGCGCTGTTCCGCCGGCTGCTCGAGCGACCCGAGCTCGACATGCTGCACGGCGGCATCGTGCTGCAGGGGTACCTGCGCGACGCGGCCGACGATCTCGAGGCGCTCGCCCGATGGGCCACCGGGCGGCGTATCCCCCCGGCTGTGCGACTGGTGAAAGGTGCCTACTGGGACACCGAGACGGTCGAGGCGGCCGCACGCGGCTGGGATCCGCCGGTTCACCTCGACAAGGGCGCCACCGACGCCGCCTTCGAGGAACTGGCCGACGCGCTGCACTCGTACCACGGGACCCTGCGGGCCGCCTTCGCCACCCACAACCTGCGGTCGCTCGCCGCCGCCGTGGTGGACGGAAGGCGCCGGGCCGTCCCCGACACCGGCTACGAGCTGCAGCTGCTCTACGGCATGGCCGAACCGGTGCACGTCGCCGTCCGCCAGGCCGGCTTCCGTCTCCGGGTCTACGCGCCCATGGGCGAGCTCATCCCCGGCATGGCGTACCTCGTGCGGCGCCTGCTCGAGAACACGGCCAACGAGAGCTTCGTGCGCCACCGCTTCGCCGAGGGCGAATCGCTCGACAAGCTCCTCGCCCCGCCGATGCCGGCGAAGGCGCCCGGGCGCGGTCCCGAGACGAATGGCCACCGGCGCCCGCACCCGGGCGACCTCGCTCCCTACCGGCCCGAGCCCCCGGCCCAGTGGCACCTGCCGGCGGTGATCGAGGAGATCGCCATGGCGGTGGAGGCCGAGTTCGGCCGGGCGCCCCGCCAGGTCCGGGCGTCGCGAGGGTCAGCCGGGCTGGCGCTGTCGTCGGTCGACCCGGCCGATCCGGAGGTCGTGGTGGCCCACGCCGCCGTCTGCGACGAGGCGTCGGTGCACGCCATGGTCGACGCAGCCGCCGCCGCGTCCGGTGCCTGGCGGGCGCGGCCCA
>DASRBM010000536.1:0-6328 GCA_035653635.1 Acidimicrobiales bacterium
GCGACCACCACCGAGCCGAAGGCACCGCCATGACCGTTTTGGCCGAACGACACCACGTCGGCGAGGAGCACCCGGAGGAGCACCACGGGCCGTCCGGGTTCCTCAAGTGGATGAGCAGCACCGATCACAAGGTGATCGGCATGAACTACATGGTCACGTCGCTGGTGCTGTTCTTCTTCGCCGGCATCATGGCCCTCTTCATCCGGGCCGACCTGACCTCCCCGTCGGGCGCCCTGCTCAGCCCCCAGCAGTACAACGAGCTCTTCACCATGCACGGCAGCCTGATGCTGTACCTGTTCGCCGGCCCCTTCGCCTTCGGCGGCCTGGCCAACTACATCGTGCCCATGCAGGTGGGGGCGCCGGACATGGCCTTCCCCCGCCTGAACGCCCTGTCCTACTGGCTGTACCTGACCGGCTCCATCACGATGATGCTGGGCTTCATGGTGGCGGGCGGCGCCGGCGCCTTCGGCTGGGTGGCCTACGCCCCGCTGTCGGAGGCGGCCTTCTCGCCGGGTTCCGGTCCCGACCTGTGGATCCTGGCCCTCGCCCTGACCGGGTTCTCCGCCATCTTCACCGGCGTGAACCTCATCACCACCATCTTCTACCTGCGGGCCCCGGGCATGACCATGTTCCGCATGCCCATCTTCACCTGGAACATGCTGGTGACGGCGATCCTCATCCTCATCGCCTTCCCCATCCTCACCGCCGCGGTGGTCATGCTCTTCGCCGACCGCCACTTCGGCACGCACATCTACACCGTGCAGGGCGGCGGGGTGCCACTGCTCTATCAGAACCTCTTCTGGTTCTTCGGCCATCCCGAGGTGTACATCCTCGCCTTGCCCTACTTCGGGATCGTCACCGACGTCATACCGGTGTTCTCCCGCAAGCCCCTGTTCGGCTACAAGGGCATGGTCTTCGCCACCATGGCCATCGCGGCGCTGTCGACCGGCGTGTGGGCGCACCACATGTTCACCACCGGCGCCGTGCTCCTGCCGTTCTTCTCGCTCCTGTCGCTGCTCATCGCCGTGCCGACCGGCATCAAGTTCTTCAACTGGATCGGCACCATGTGGCGGGGCCAGATCAGCTTCAAGACACCGATGCTCTTCTCCGTGGGCTTCCTCTTCGCCTTCCTCATGGGCGGCCTGACCGGCGTCATGCTCGCCTCGCCCCCGATCGACTTCGCCACCCACGACACCTACTTCGTCGTGGCCCACTTCCACCAGGTGCTGTTCGGCACGGCCGTGTACGCCGGCTTCGCCGGCTTCTACTTCTGGTATCCGAAGTTCTTCGGCCGGATGTACAACGAGGCGCTCGGCAAGATCCACTTCTGGCTGCTCACCATCGGCTTCTGGGTGACGTTCATGCCCCAGTACGTGCTCGGCCTGCACGGGATGCCCCGCCGGGTGGCGACCTACCCGTCCGGTCTCGGGTGGCAGAACTTGAACCAGTGGTCCACCGTCGGCGCCTACATCATCGGCCTGTCGTTCGTCTTCTTCCTCGTGAACCTGTGGGTGTCGTGGCGCAACCCGGTGCCGGCCGGCGACAACCCGTGGGACGGCCACGCGCTCGAGTGGTTCTCGAGCTCACCGCCGGCCCATCACAACTTCACCAGGCTTCCCCCGGTGCGCTCGGAGCGTCCGGTGTGGGACTTCCACCACCCCGAGGGCCGCACCGTCGCCCACGGCCGCAACGTGCACCACGAGCTCGAGCCCTCGCAGGCATCGGACTGAGGACGACACCGTGAAAGTCGAATCGCTGCTGCTGATGGGCGTCGCCGTCTTCTTCGCCCTGGTCGGCGTCATCTACTGGTTCTGGGGCTACGAGCAGGGCGGCACCATGATGCTGGCGGGCACGACGCTCCTCGGCTTCCTGCCCGGCATCTACTACTTCTGGTGGTCGCGGCGCATGAAGCCACGCCCGGAGGACCGCCCCGACGCCACCTTGGAGGAGGGCGCCGGCGTGATCGGGGCCTTCCCCGACTCGAGCATCTGGCCCTTCGTGCTCGGCATGGGACTCTTCCTCATCGTGCTGTCGATCGTCTTCGGCCTGTGGCTGCTGTGCATCGGGTTCCCGCTCGTGCTGACCTCGCTCGTCGGCGTGACGGTCGAGAGCCGCCGCGGCGGCACCGTCTGAGGACCCGCCCTCACCGGCCTCCGACGACGGCCTGCAGCCGGGCGGCGAGCTCGGCCGAGTCGAGACCGGTTACCGCCACCCGCTTGCGCCGGCCGTGTCCGCCGGCCGTGATGCGCAGGGCGGAGAGCGGCACCCCGAGCACCTCGGCGAGCAGCGCCAGCACGGCCGCGTTGGCCCGCCCCTCGATCGCCGGCGCGGCGACGCGCAGCTTCAGGGCGTCGCCGTGCACCCCGGCCACCTCGCTGCGCGACGCGCCCGGTTGCACGTGGACGCGCAGCACCGGACCCTCACTCGTGTCGTCGAAGAGCATCGCCGATGAATTCTGCCCGTAACCGGCGTCTGCCCGGGTAGACCCACGACCCCGGAGGGCACCATGGGAACGATCAAGGTCCACGAGTTCACGACCCTCGACGGGGTGATCGACACGCCGACGTGGACGTTCGACTTCGGCTTCGACGCGCAGATGGGCGAGGCCATCGCCGCGGCCATGGGCGGCTGCGACGGCATCCTTCTCGGGCGCACGACCTTCGAGATGTTCGAGCCGGCGTGGTCGGCGCGCACGGCGGAGGAGGACCCCGGCGCGCCGTTCATGAACGACACGACCAAGTACGTCGTGTCGTCGACCCTGACCGATCCGACCTGGCGCAACAGCGAGGTGGTGGGCCCCTACGACGCGGCCGCCATCGGAAAGCTCAAGGCGCGGGTCGACGGGGGCCTCTACGTGAGCGGCAGCGGCACGCTGGTGCGGGCCCTACTCGCCGACGGTCTCGTCGACGAGCTGCACCTCTTCGTGTACCCGGTGACCCGCGGCGGCGGCCCCCGCCTGTTCGACGGATCGGCGCCTGCCGCCACGTGGACCCTCGAGACGGCCGCCACCTATGCGAACGGCGTGCAGTACCTGCACTACCGCCTGGCCTGAGCGCTCCGCCGCGGGCGGCTGGCCCTCAGAAGTACCAGCCCGACGGCACCCACGGGCCGGGGACGGCCATGCCGTCGACGAACAGCGCCCCCTGCGGCCGCACCGTGAGCCGGGCGGCGTGCGCCACCCGCACGGCCCAGTCCTGCTCGGCCGACAGGCCGTGGACCTCGGTGTCGCCGGTGGTCTCGGCCAGCCACCGCCACATGAGCACCGCCGCGGTGTCCTCGTCGGTGGCCCCGAGCATGACGAGCTGGGTGTCCCGGCACAGGGCGAAGCCGCGGCCCCGCGGGCCGTCGACGACCTCGAAGCGCAGGCCCTGCTCGAGCCCGAAGGCGACGTCTGCGGTGCGCGCCCGGCCCAGGCCGGCGTCGACCTCGGTCACGAGCTCCAGGTCGTCGGCCGTGCCCGGCCGGCCCGGCAGCTCTCGGGGGATGGCGCTGCGCTCGACCGTGCCCTCGGCCGCCACGTTCGGATGGAGGCGCAGCCCGGCGCCCGAATAGCGCCGTAGGGCGCGGGGGTCGGAGCTGGCCTGGATCATGCGCACACTGGCGCCCTCGGCCGTGGCGAGGGCTTTCGTGATGAGCGCCCGCCCCACGCCGCGGCTCTGGTAGGCAGGGTCGACGAAGAGCATGGACAGGCCCCAGAAGCCGCCCCGGCGGATGGACTCGGTCATCCCGACCACGTCGTCGCCGGCCACCGCCACCCAGGCGCCGTCGGGATCGAGCTCCACGAACCGGTGCATGGCCCGCACGGTGGCGGCCCGTTCCTCGGGGGGGCGCTCGGGTGCCGGTGGGCGGCCGGCCTGTCGCCTGGCCTCGGCGTTGGCCGCCTCCACCACGGCGATCACCGCCTCGGCGTCCTCCATGCGCATGGGGCGCACGTCCCACTCCGTCGCTCGAGCCTCGCGCATCGGCCGATCCTTGCACGCGCCACCGGCGCGTCGTGGCGGCGCGTCAGCGCGGGGTGCGGCGGTGGACGAAGCGCAGGCCCGACCAGTCCCCGCCCACGGCGGCCACCTTCACGTCGACGAGTCCGGTGGTGAGCAGCGCTTCGCGCACCGCCTCGTCGGTGAGGTCGCTCACGTGACCGGCCGCCTTGCGCGGCCACAGCACCCACAGCGCCGCCTTCGGGGCGAGGTCGGCGGCCAGCGCGCCGGCGCCGGGGAGCTCGGACAGCGAACGGGTGAAGGCGAGGACCACGTCGGCCCGGGCCACCGCACGCCGTCCCCGCTGCAGGCGGGCGCCGTCGGGCAGACCGGGGACGTCGAATCCGGCCGGCGCGCCGACGAGCGCCACCGAGGCGCCGGCGGCGATGCCGAGCTTCCTGGCGAGCGGGGTGGCCGAAACGGCGGGGCTCACGGGCCGGCTCCGGCGGGCGGCGGCGGGTCCCACGGCCGCCTGCGCATGGGCTCGCCGCCGTTGCCCCGCCAGAAGCCCTCCGAGCGGTACAGCGGGGCCCCGTCGGGGCTGGCGTGCAGCTCCACGTCGTCGATGCCCTGGGCATCGAGCCAGGCCAGCACGGCCCGCAGCACGGCCCGGGCCAGCCCCCGGCGCCGGAATGCCGGATCGGTCGACATCCACTGGACGTAGCCCACGGGGGAACCCCCGAGGTGCCAGGGATTGGGCAGCCGCTGCGCCGTGACGCCCGCGCCGCATGCCGCCAGACCGCCATCACCGTCCGGGTCGTCGACGACGAAGACGGCCGCGTGGGGCCACGAGAAGGCCTCGGCCACGGTGTCGCGCCACTCCTGGAGCCGGCCCTCTTCCGGCGCCATGCCGATGGCACGCCACATGAGCTCCACCAGCCGGGCCACCTCCGGCCCGTCGGCCGGCCGGGCCCGGCGGACCGCCGCTTGCGTCAGACCCGCCGCGGGATGCGCCGGACGCCGGTGCCCTCGCCCGCCCCGATGGGGTCGGCCGATTCACCGAGCTCGATGAAGGCGGGAACCGGGGTGGGCTCCAGCTCGTCGTACCCGTCGCCCGGGCGCCGGTCGCTGCGGATGGTGTCGTACTCGCCGGTCGCCGAGCGGGTGATGATGTTCGTCCGCTTGCGCTTGCCGGCGCCGGCCGTGCCGGCGAGGTCGTGGCACAGCCGCCAGGCGACGAAGCCGACGATGATCGGCACCACGATCACGGCGATGCGGAAGAACCACAGCACGCTGTTGAGCGAGATCTGGAAGAAGTTGGCGAGCACGTCGGTGGAGCTGGCGCAGAACAGCGTGAAGTAGAAGGCGAGGGCCGCCGCCCCGATGGCCGTCCGCCGCGGCTTGTCGCGGGGGCGGTCGAGCAGGTTGTGCTCGGCCCGGTCACCGGTGAGCTTCGCCTCGAGGAACGGCCACACGTAGAAGAGCGTGAACGTGAGCCCAGGGAACAGGATCGTGGGCAGGAACACCTCGAAGGGGATGGTGTGGCCGAACCCGACGAACTCCCAGCTGGGCATGATGCGCAGCGCTCCGTCGAGCCAGCCCATGTACCAGTCGGGCTGCACGGCGTAGGAGATCTTGTAGGGCTGGTAGGGGCCGAACTGCCAGATCGGGTTGATCTGGGCCAGGCCGCCCATGGCCCACAGGACGCCGCCGATCATGAACAGGTACCCGGTCGTCTTGAAGATGAACTGCGGGTACATCGGCGTGCCGACCACGTTGTGCTCGGTGCGGCCGTGGCCGGGGAACTGGGTGTGCTTCTGGCGCACGAGCAGCCCCAGGTGGGCGCCGATCAGCCCGAAGATCACGAGCGGCAGCAGGAAGACGTGGATGATGAAGAAGCGCGGGAGGATGTCGCCGTTGCCGGGATAGTTGCCGCCGAAGAGGAAGAAGGCCAGGTAGCTGCCGACGAGCGGCATCGACTCCACGAAGGAGAAGGCCAGGCGGATGCCGGTGCCCGACACGAGGTCGTCGGGCAGCGAGTAGCCGAGGAAGCCGTTGACGATCGCCAGCGTGAGCAGGGTGACGCCGACGATCCAGTTGAGTTCGCGCGGCCGGCGGAAGGCGCCGGTGAAGAAGATCCGGCACATGTGCACGGCGATCGACCCCACGAAGACGTCGGCCGCCCAGTGGTGCATCTGGCGGATGACGAGGCCGCTGCGCACGGCGAAGGAGAGGTCGATGCTCGAGGCGTAGGCCACCGACATGTGGACGCCCCGCAGCGGCGCGTAGGCGCCGTGGTAGACGACGTCGGCCGAGGACGGGTTGTAGTAGAGCGACAGGAAGATGCCCGTGGCGATGAGGATGACGAACGAGTAGAGGGCGATCTCGCCGAGCAGGAACGACCAGTGGTC
>DASRBM010000537.1:0-3831 GCA_035653635.1 Acidimicrobiales bacterium
TTGGACACCGCATTGCACGCGGCCGCCAGCACGGCCAGCCCGTAGCCGGCAAAGCTCGTCACCGTGGGTGCCTACCCCCTGAAACGGATCGGGTATCCGGCACCGTCCTTGGTCCCTGGCCACGACGAGCCCGGCGCCGGACGATGGACGCGTGCTCGGCACCCTGCTCGACGTGTTCCGGCTTCGGCAGTACTTCAACGTCGTGACCAGGCTGCGCGAGCTGGCCGCCGGCGTTCGTGAGGACACCGGCTTCGTGACCGACGTGGCTCGTGCCGTGATCCCGGTCCCGGGACGCTCTGACCGGCCCTCTGCGAGCCGGGTGTTCGACGACGCCCCGCCGGCGAACCTTCCCGGCCTGCGCGGTCGGCGGGTCGCCCTGGTCTCGACCGGGGGCAGCGGCGCCCTCGCCTCCATCGTCGGGGTGGCTCGCGCCCTCGAGGACGGCGGCGTGCGCCCGGCGGTGATCTCGGTGTGCTCGGGTTCGGCGCTTTTCGGTTTCCCCCTCGCCGCCGGACTGCCGGCCGAGGAGGTCGGGCGCTTCATCGCCGGGCTGCGGCCGTCGCAGTACGTCGACCTCGACTGGGGCGCGCTCGCCCGGCTCGCGCCGACGGCGGGGCGCGGATTCGCCGGGCTCCTAAGAGGTGAGCGCATCGAAGCGGCCTACCGGGAGCTCCTCGGCGGCAGGTGCCTCGGTGACCTCGCCGTCCCCGCCTACGCGCCGGTGTGGAACGTGGAGGAGAACCGCCTCGAGTATCTCGGCCCGCGTACCCATCCCGACGTGCCCGTGGCCCGGGCGGTGCGCATGGCGGTCGCACTCCCACTCTTCATCGAGCCGGTTCTCCTCGGCCACGGCCACTGGTGCGACGGTGGCATCGTCGACATCTTCCCGGTGCACCCACTCCTCGAGATCGAGGACCCGTGCGACGTGGCCGTGGCCGTGAACGGCTTCTACCCGCCCGCCTTCGCCGGCGAGGACGCGACCGGTTGGGAGGACCGGCGGGGCAGCATCTTCCTCGTCGCCAGCCAGGTACGCACCTGTCAGCAGGTGGAGCTCGCCCGGCAGAACCTGGCGCGCCTGCGCCGGCACATGCCGGTCGTCATGCTCGAACCGGTGCCCTACTCGACCGTGCGCGGCGTGGGCTTCTACCGCCAGTTCCTGAGCGCCCGGGAATGGCCCGCGTTCATGCGCGCCGGACGCGCCTGTGCCGCTCGCGCCTTGACCGCGGCGTTCGGTCCCGAACGCGACGGCGGTGGTCCCTCCGCCGATCGGCAGGACCGGCAGGAGGTCCTAACGTGAGGGCATGACCGTCAGTGGCGAGTACGAGCCGAGCACCTGGGACTGGGTGCGTCAGCAGGTGGAGCGGTACGAGTCGTCGGGTGGCACCGAGGGCACCACGTTCCTCGACACCGGTTTGCCGGTCGTGATCGTCACGATGCGCGGCCACCGCTCCGGCAAGATCCGCAAAGCGCCGGTGATGCGGGTGAAGGTCGGCGACGACTACGTCGTGGTGGCGTCGAAGGGCGGCGATCCGAAGCATCCCGGCTGGTACCACAATCTCGTCGCCCATCCCGACGACGTCCGGATCCAGGACGGGCCCGACGTCTTCGACGTGACCGTGCGCGAGGTGGAGGACGACGGGGAACGGGCGCGCCTGTGGGCGGCGGCGGTCGAGGCCTATCCGCCCTACGCCGAGTACCAGCAGGCGACCGACCGGCGCATCCCGGTGCTCGTGGCGACGCAGCGGCCGAACGCCTGAGGGCGTGCCACCGGCCTCCTGCGCCGGGGCGGAACCGGAGCGTCGTCCGCTCGTCCACCTGCCCTTCGGCCGTCGACAGGGGTGCCGTCCGGAGTGTCACAGGGGGTGAGTAGGGTGGGCCCATGGCCGATCGCGCTCGGTTCTCCGAGCTCGCCATGGAGCACATGCCCTCGCTGTACACGGCCGCGCTGCGCATGACCCGGAACCCGGCCGACGCCGAGGACCTCGTCCAGGAGACGTTCCTGAAGGCGTACCGGGCCTTCGACCGGTTCGAGGAGGGCACGAACCTCCGTGCCTGGCTCTACAAGATCCTCACCAACACCTTCATCAACTCCTACCGCGCCGCCAAGCGGCGCCCGGAGAAGGCGGACGTCGACGACGTCGAGGACCTTTATCTCTATCGCCACCTCGGCGAGCTCCAGCGCGACGACCTGGGGCGCTCGGCCGAGGACGAGGTCCTCGACCACATCACCGACGACGAGGTCAAGCAGGCCATCGAGTCTCTGCCCGAAACCTTCCGCATCGCCGTGCTCTTGGCTGATGTCGAAGGTTTCTCCTACAAAGAGATAGCCGACATCACCGACGTGCCGATCGGAACGGTCATGAGCCGGATCCATCGGGGAAGAAAGGCGCTGCAGAAGGCGTTGCTCGAATACGCGGTGGCGGGGGGATTGGTCGGCTCCAGCGAGGCCGGCCGGTAAGGTCGCCGGCGTACGGCCCGGGTTGAAGGAGACGAGGGAATGGGATCCGGGGAATCCGGGGCCGATTGCGAGGAGACGGTCCAGCGGCTGTACACCTACCTCGACGGTGAGCTCACCGACGAGCGTCGCGCCGAGATCAAGAAGCACCTCGACGATTGCTCGCCCTGCCTGCAGGCCTTCGACTTCGAGGCCGAGCTGCGCATCGTCATCGCTTCGAAGTGCAAGGACCACGTGCCCGAGCACCTCATCGTCCGGGTGCGCGAGGTGATCGCCGAGGAGGAGCGCCGCTCCACCGGCTGAGGCGCAGCCGCCCGCCGCCGGACCGGCCTGCGGCGCCACCCTCGTTCGTCCTTTCCCGTTCCGACACGTAGCGTGCCGCCGGCGTCGTTCCCGACACCTGGCCGTGGTGCGATTCACAACGTTTTCACAACGACACTTGGGCGGCTGAATTCCGTCCCTCTTCCCGGTCGATACGGGAGAACCGCAACTCCGATGCAAACGGTGGAGGGGGCGATGGAACAGCGCAGCGAATTCGGGGACCGCTTCGAGGGTTCGATCGGGGGGAGCGCCTTCAACGGCACCGGTCGTCCGTCCCGGGCCTTCGCGCGGGGCCGGGTGTGTGCCGAGGAAGGGTGCGACACCCGATTGTCGATCTACAACGAGGGCCGTTTCTGCTACCACCACGAGCCCCAGGTGACGCCCCGCATGCGGGGCAAGAAGATCGCCTGATCCGCACCCGTAGACTGGCCGGGTGACGAGCCCGGTTTCGTGGGAGGTGGCCGAGCGAGTCGCTGCTTGGTTCGCCTCCGGCAAGAGCCCGCTGGGCAGCGCCGCTATCACGCTCGACCCAGCCACCGAGCGGCGGCTGCACGACGACTTCGCCGCCTTCACGGCCAAAGCCGAAGAGCTGGTGGTGGCGGAGACCGGACTCCGACCGGCGAGCGGTCCGCCGAAGGCGGTCGTCGTCGACCGGGCCGCGTGGGCCCGCCGCAACATCTCCTCGTTCCGTCGCCTGCTCGAGCCCGTGCTCGACAAGATGCAGGGCACGGCCACGCTCCCCGGGCCGCTCGGCTCCGCCGCCCGGGCCACCGGTGGTGCACAGCTCGGGGTCGTCCTCGGCTGGATGTCCACCCGGGTCCTCGGGCAGTACGACCTGCTCCTGACCGAGAGCGACGAGCCCGACGAGGCCGACCTCGGCGACACCGTCGCCTATGTAGGTCCCAACATCGTGGCCCTGGAGCGACGCCACGGCTTCGACCCGGCGCAGTTCCGGTTGTGGATCGCGCTCCACGAGGTGACCCATCGCTGCCAGTTCACGGGCGTCCCGTGGTTGCGGCCGTACTTCCTCTCCCTCGTGGACGAGGTGCTCGGCG
>DASRBM010000538.1:0-16671 GCA_035653635.1 Acidimicrobiales bacterium
AGCGACCCTCGGCCACCTTGATCGGGTCGACCTCGCCGATGAGGTCGGCGATGGAGGTGTCGGGGGTGGCCAGCTTCTCGGCGAAGCGCTGGCTCCGGTGCACCCAGGCGATGGGAGTGGCGTCGCCCTCTTCGGCCACGAGGTCGCGGCCGTGGCGCGAGATGGGCGCGGTCGGGTCGTCGCGGACCTCGGAACCGGCCACCACCGGCAGCCACTCGTCGAGCAGCGACACGAGCGAGCGGACGATACGGGTCTTCGCCTGGCCCCGCTCGCCGAGGAGGATCACGTCGTGGCCGGCCAGGAGGGCGTTCTCGAGCTGTGGCAGCACCGTGTCGTCGAAGCCGAGGACCCCGGCCACGAGGGGCCGGCCGTCGGCGATGCGGGCCACGGCGTTGCGGCGGATCTCCTCGTGGACGGCAGTGGGCTCCCAGCCCGAGGCACGGAGCTCCCCGAGCGTCGCGGGCAGGTCGGCCGGCGGGTCGGGAGGGAAGAAGGCACTCATGGCGCCGAGCCTATGCCTGGCCGTTCCGGGCCCGTACGCCGGGTCGGCGGGGGCCGACCGGGCACCTCGCAGCGGCCCCCCGGGCGTCGGAAGGTTCGCCCGGACGGTCGCGTAGTGGAATGATGAGCCCCGGTCGGGACCCTGCCGACGATGCGCCCCTTGGGGGAGTGCGGCGCGGAGGCGGGACCGGTGCACGTGGAGGGGTGGGCCACGCCGCGCCGCGAGACGGGAGGAGTGGGAGAGGCGTGAGCACACTTCAGGACGCGAAGCCGGTGTCGGTGGCACTGGGCGGGGTGCGGGGAGGGCCGGACGTCCGGACCCTCCGGCGCGACGCCTGGTGGCGCTTCCCCGCCGCCTCGGTGGCCTTCCTCACCGTGGTCGTCACCTATCTGACATGGGCGATCTTCCAGAACGCCTATTACTTCGTGGGCGAGTCGCAGCACCGCGACCTCATCTCGCCCTTCTACTCCCCCTGCATCGTGGGCAGCTGCGTGCCCGGGGCCCACGGGACGTTCCTCGTCCTCCACTGGTGGATGCTCTCGCCGGCGATCATGGTCGCCGTCATCCCGGGCGCCTTCCGCTTCACCTGCTACTACTACCGAAAGGCCTACTACCGGGGCTTCTGGCAGGCGCCGCCGGCGTGCGGGGTGGCCGACGGGCACGCCGTCTACACGGGCGAGTCGCGCTTCCCGCTCATCTTCCAGAACTTCCACCGCTACTTCTGGTTCCTCGCCGCCATCTTCAACGTCATCCTCACCATCGACGCGGTCATGGCCTTCCGCCTGCCCGGCGAGGGCGGCATCGGGGTGAGCGTCGGCACCCTGGTGCTCGTCGTGAACGCCGCCCTGCTGTGGCTCTACACCGGCTCCTGCCACTTCTGCCGGCACCTGTGCGGGGGCAGCGTCAACAAGTTCTCCGACCACCCGGTCCGGTACCGGCTGTGGAAGAAGATCGTCACGCCGCTCAACGCCAAGCACATGGAGATCGCGTGGCTGAGCCTCTTCTGGGTCGCCTTCGCCGACCTGTACGTCCGCCTGGTGGCGTCGGGCTGGATCCACGACCCGAAGCTGTTCTGAGCGGAGGCGGTCATGGCTGATCTCGAGATCCACGACTACGACGTCGTCGTCATCGGCGCCGGCGGCGCCGGCATGCGGGCCGCCATCGAGGCCCAGGAGCGCGGTCTGCGCACGGCCCTCGTGTGCAAGTCGCTGCTCGGCAAGGCCCACACGGTCATGGCCGAGGGCGGGGCCGCGGCGGCCATGGGCAACGTGTGGCCCGAGGACAACTGGCGCGTCCACTTCCGCGACACCATGCGCGGGGGGAAGATGCTCAACAACTGGCGCATGGCGCAGATCCACGCGCAGGAGGCGCCCGACCGCATCTACGAGCTCGAGCGCTGGGGTGCGCTGTTCGACCGCACCAAGGACGGCCGCATCCTGCAGCGCGACTTCGGCGGCCACCGCTACGCCCGCCTCGCCCACGTGGGCGACCGCACCGGTCTGGAGCTCATCCGGACCATGCAGCAGCGGTCGGTGGCACTCGACATCGCCGTCTACATGGAGTGCAAGATCCTGCGCCTGCTGAAGGGCGGCGACGGCAAGGTGAACGGTGCCGTCGGCTACTGGCGGCCCACCGGCGAGTACATCGCCTTCCGGGCCAAGTCGTTCGTGCTCGCCACCGGCAGCGTGGGCAAGTCGTGGCTCTACACCTCGAACTCGTGGGAGTCCACCGGCGATGGCCACGCCATGGCCTTCTGGGCCGGCGCCGACATGATGGACATGGAGTTCGTGCAGTTCCACCCCACCGGCATGGTCTGGCCGCTGTCGGTGCGCGGCATCCTCGTGACCGAGGGCGTGCGCGGGGACGGCGGCGTGCTGCGCAACTCCGAGGGCAAGCGCTTCATGTTCGACTACATCCCGGCCATGTTCGCGGCCGAGACGGCGGACAACGAGGCCGAGGCCGACCGCTGGTACGAGGACCACATCAACAACCGCCGTCCTCCCGAGCTGCTGCCGCGTGACGAGGTGGCCCGCTCCATCAACTCCGAGGTGAAGGCGGGCCGGGGCAGCCCGCACGGCGGCGTGTTCCTCGACATCGCCACCCGCCGCTCTCCGGAGTACATCCGCCGCCGGCTGCCGTCGATGTACCACCAGTTCAAGGAGCTGGCCGGCGTCGACATCACGAGCGAGCCCATGGAGGTCGGTCCGACCTGCCACTACATCATGGGCGGCATCCGGGTCGACGCCGACACCGAGGCCACCACCGTCCCCGGCCTGTTCGCCGCCGGCGAGGTCGCGGCGGGCCTGCACGGTGCCAACCGCCTGGGCGGCAACTCGCTGTCGGACCTCCTCGTCTTCGGCCGCCGGGCCGGCATGGCGGCCTCCGACCACGCCGAGGGCGTCACCGGCACACCCGACTTCGACCTGGCCGAGGCCCAAGCGATCATCGCCGAGGCCGAGGCCCCGTTCGGGCGCGACGGCGGCGAGAGCCCCTACGACGTGCACCAGGACCTGCAGCGCACCATGCAGGAGCTCGTCGGCATCATCCGCACCGAGTCCGAGCTCCGCCAGGCACTCGACGAGCTCGACAAGCTCGACGAGCGGGCCGGGAACCTGTCGGTGCAGGGAGGCCGGGCCTACAACCCGGGCTGGAACCTCGCCACCGACCTCCCCTCCATGCTCACCGTGTCGCGGCTCGTCACGAAGGGCGCCATCGAGCGCAAGGAGAGCCGCGGCGGCCACACCCGCGACGACTACGCCACCGCCGACGCCGAGATGGGCAAGGTGAATTTCGTGCAGCGCCAGGGTTCCGGCGGCGCCTTCACCATCACCCCCGAGCCCCTGCCGGTCATGCCCGACGAGCTCAAGTCGATCTTCGAGGAGGACGCGCACTGATGTCCGAGGTGACGATGCGGGTGTGGCGGGGCGACGGGTCCGGCGGCGCCTTCACCGACTACGACATGCCGGAGGTGGAGGGCGAGGTCGTCCTCGACGTCATCCACCGCATCCAGGCGGGGCCCGCGCCGGACCTGGCCTGCCGGTGGAACTGCAAGGCCGGCAAGTGCGGCTCGTGCTCGGCCGAGATCAACGGCGTGCCCCGGCTCATGTGCATGACTCGGATGGAGGACCTGCCGACCGAGGAGCCGGTGGTGGTGGCGCCCATGCGCACCTTCCCCATCATCCGCGACCTCGTGACCGACGTGTCGTTCAACTACGAGGTGGCCCGGCGCATCCCGCCCTTCGCACCGGGGCCGCCCGAGGCCGACGGCACGTACCGCATGAAGCAGGAGGACGTGGAGCGGGGCCAGGAGTTCCGCAAGTGCATCGAGTGCTTCATGTGCCAGAACGTGTGCCACGTGATCCGGGACCACGAGGAGAACAAGCAGAACTTCGCCGGGCCCCGATTCTTCATCCGCCTGATGGAACTCGAGTCGCACCCGCTCGACACGAACGACCGCCGCGAGCTGATCCGCGAGCGCATGGGCCTCGGCTACTGCAACATCACCAAGTGCTGCACCGAGGTCTGTCCCGAGTTCATCAAGATCACCGACAACGGCATCATCCCCCTGAAGGAGCGGGTGGTGGACGCCCACTACGACCCGGTGGTCTGGCTCGGCCGCAAGATCCGCCGCCGGACCAAGCGCACCGCCGCCGACGCCGCCGCCGACGCCCCCGCGTGGCGGGCCGGCACCGCCTGACCAGGACCGACCGTCCGGTCCGGCTGCCCCTGCAGAGGCCGCTCCGCGGGGCTGCAGCACCGGTGACAGTCGCGGGGCCCCGGGGGTAGTGTCGGTTCGAGGCGCCTGCCTCGGGCGCCAGAAGGGGGAGTTCCATGACGCTGCCCGGTGTGCTGGACGACCAGGCCCTCCGCCGTTACCGCGAGCTTCTCGACGCCGAGGACGCGGCCTTCGACGAGTTGGAGCATGCCTACGAGGAGGGCGACCGAGCCCACTTCGAGGCCGATCTCGACGCCTGGCGCAGTGCACTGGCCCGCAAGCTGGGATTCCTCCGGCGGCTCGGCATCGAGGTACCCGAAGCCGCCGTCGCCTAGCAGCACCGGGTCGACTCCGACCTCTCACACACGGGGCGTCCCCCACGACTCGTAGGGGCGCCGCACCCATCCACCGCGCCGGGCGGGGCGCGGAGGACCGGGTTCGTCGACGCGCGAAAGCGTCAGCGAGCCGCGAGGGCCTTCACCGCGAACACGCCCCAGGCGCCGGGGTCCTGTCTGCCGGCCGCGGCGGTGGAGGGATCAGCCGAGCAGATGCGCCACCGCGGCGCGCTCCGACTCGAGCTCCTCGGTCGTGATGCGCAACCGCTCCTCGGCGAAGTCGCTGTGGGGAAGGCCCTCCACGACCTGCCAGCTCGTGCCGTCGCTGCGCACCGGGAAGCCGTAGACGAGCCCCTCGGGGGTGCCGTACTCGCCGTGGGACACGACGGCGAGCGACACGGTGTCGTCCGCCGGCGTCGGCTGCACGATGCTGCGCACCGAATCGACCACGGCGTTGGCGGCAGAGGCGGCCGAAGACGCCCCGCGGGCCTCGATGATGGCGGCGCCGCGCTGCTGGACGGTCTTGATGAAATCCCCCTGGAGCCAGGCCTCGTCCTTGATCACGTCGGCCACGGGCGTGCCGTCGATCCGGCCGTTCTCGAAGTCGGGGTACTGGGTCGAGGAGTGGTTGCCCCAGATGGCCACGCCGGTGACCGAGGTCACGGCCACGCCGGCCCGCTTGGCCAGCTGGCTACGGGCCCGGTTCTGGTCGAGGCGGGTCATGGCGAACCAGCGCTCGTCGGGCACCTCGGGCGCGTGGGCCCGGGCGATGAGGCAGTTCGTGTTGCAGGGGTTGCCCACCACGACGACCCGCACGTCGGAGGCGGCGTGAGCGGCGATGGCCTCACCCTGGGGCCCGAAGATGCCACCGTTGATGGTGAGCAGGTCGTTGCGCTCCATGCCCGCCTTGCGCGGCACCGAGCCCACGAGCAGCGCCCACGACGTCCCGTCGAAGGCCGTCTTCAGATCGGAGGTGGCCTCGATGCCGGCGAGCGCCGGGAAGGCGCAGTCGTCGAGCTCCATGACCACACCCTGCAGCGCCCCCATGGCCGGCTCGATCTCGAGCAGGCGCAGGACGATGGGCTGGTCGGGTCCGAGCAGCTGGCCGGACGCGATCCGGAACAGCAGCGAGTAGCCGATCTGGCCGGCGGCGCCGGTGACGGTGACGTGGACGGGGGACTTCGTGCTGGCCATGGTCCGGAGGCTACCGGCGCCCCCGGGGACCGGCCAGATGGCCCCTATAGACGCTCGACGATGGCGGCGGCGAACTCCGAGGTCTTCACCTCGGTGGCGCCCTCGGTCAGGCGGGCGAAGTCGTAGGTGACGATCTTGTCGGCGATGGTGGCCTCGAGCGCCCGCACGATGTCGGCCGCCATGTCGGTCCACCCGAGGTGCTCGAACATGAGCACGCCCGACAGGATGACCGAGCCGGGGTTCACCTTGTCGAGGCCCGCGTACTTGGGGGCGGTGCCGTGCGTCGCCTCGAAGACGCCGTGGCCGGTGACGTAGTTGATGTTGCCGCCCGGCGCGATGCCGATGCCGCCGACCTGGGCGGCTAGCGCGTCGGAGAGATAGTCCCCGTTCAGGTTGGTGGTGGCGATGACGTCGAACTCGTCGGGGCGCGTCAGCACCTGCTGCAGGGTGATGTCGGCGATGGCGTCCTTGACGAGGATCTTGCCGCCCGGCTTGCCGTCACAGTCGTCCCAGCCGACGGCCACGTCCGCGAACTCCTCCCGCACCAGCTCGTAGCCCCACTTGGTGAAGGCGCCCTCGGTGAACTTCTGGATGTTGCCCTTGTGCACGAGGGTGACGCTCTTGCGGCCGTGGCGCACGGCGTACTCGATGGCGGCGCGGATGAGACGCTTGGACCCGCTCTCGGAGATGGGCTTGATGCCGATGCCCGACTGGGGCCGGATGTCCCAGCCCATCTCGTCGCGCAGGAAGTTGGCCAGGCGGGTCGCCTCGGGCGTCCCCGCCTCGACCTCGAGCCCGGCGTAGACGTCCTCGGTGTTCTCCCGGAAGATCACCATGTCGACCTTTTCCGGGTGCTTGACCGGCGACGGCACCCCGGTGAACCAGCGGACCGGGCGCAGGCACACGTAGAGGTCGAGGAGCTGGCGCAGGGCCACGTTGAGCGAGCGGATGCCGCCGCCGACGGGCGTGGTGAGGGGGCCCTTGATCCCGATGAGGTGGTCCCGGAAGGCGGTGACGGTCTCCTCGGGGAGCCAGTCGCCGGTCTCCTTGAAGGCCTTCTCCCCGGCGAGGACCTCCTTCCAGGCGATCTTCTTGCCGTGCTTGGCCGCCGCCGCGTCGAACACGACCTGGGAGGCGGGCCAGATGTCGACGCCGGTGCCGTCACCCTCGATGAAGGGGATGATCGGCTCGTCGGGGACCTGCAGCGTGCCGTCGTCGCGCAGGGTGATGCGCTGTGCCATGTGGAGAGCTCCTCGGGGGTTCGGAGATCGAGACTAGTGGGCCGCCTCGGCGCCCCCTCCGGGGGCCGCCGCCGGGGCCAGGCCCAGCGCCGTGTAGATCTCACGGGTCGCGCTGGACTTGTTGAGCGTGTAGAAGTGCAGCCCCGGTGCGCCGGCGTCGAGGAGCTTGCGGCCCAGGTCGCACACCATCTCGATGCCGGTCCGGCGTACGGCCTCGTCCCCGCCGCGCTCCGCCGCCTGCTCGAGCTGGCGGACGGCCCGCGGCGGCAGCGGCCCGCCCATCTGGGCCATGCGGGGGATCTGGCCGACGGTGGTCACCGGCATGAGCCCGGGCAGCACCGGTTTGTGGACGCCGCGGGCGGCGAGATCCTCGACGAGGCCGGCGTACTGGTCGAACTCCCAGAAGAACTGGGTCACGGCGAAGTCGGCCAGCCGCAGCTTGGCGGCCAGATGGTCGCGGTCCGACTCCCGGTCCGGCGACGCCGGGTGACAGGCGGGATGGGCGGCCACGCCGATGGAGAACCCCCCGATGGCGCGGGCCAGCTCGACGAGCTCGAGGGCATGGCGCAGCTCCCCGGTGCCCGCTTCGGGATCGGTGGGCGGGTCGCCGCCGAGCGCCATCAGGTTGTCGACGCCCGCACGGCGGTAGGCCACCAGGATCTCGGCGAGCTCCAGGCGCGAGTGGGCCACGCAGATGAGATGGGCCATGGGCACGAGCGTGGTGGTGCGCAGCATGCCGGCCACCAGGTCGTAGGTGCGCTGGCGGGACTCGCGCCCGCCCCGGTAGGTGACCGACACGAAGGACGGGGCGAGGGGCTCGAGCTCGCGCAGCGTGCGCACGAGCGTGGCCTGCTCGGTGTCGTTCTTCGGGGGGAAGAACTCGAAGGAGTAGGTGGGCCCGGCCGCGAGCAGGTCGGCGATCCGCGTCATGGGCACGAAAGCCTAGGCCCGGTCCCCGGCGGCGACGACCGGGCCCCGGGGCCCGCCGTCTCCGCAGGCCCCTCGGCCTCCCGCCCGGGACCTCCGACCCTGCCGGGGGTGGGGGCTCCCGACCGACCATGAACCGTGGCGGTGATCGCCCGAGGAGGACACATGAACGCAGACGGAGCGCCGTCGGAGCACGCCCCCGGTCGGCCCCGGGTGGTCGTCGGGGTGGACGGCACCGACGCGGCCCACGCCGCCCTCGTCCATGCGGCGGAGGAGGCCCGTCTGCGCCGGGCCACGCTCGAGGTGGTGCACGCCTGGCAGTTCCCCTTCGACGTCGCCGCAACCACCTACTCGGTGCCGGTGCCGGCCGGCGAGATGAAGCTGTGGGCCGAGCACGTCATCGACGACGCCCTGGCGGCGGCCGAGATCGCACCGGGGGGCGTGATCCGCCGGGCGGCCAACGGCCCGGCCACGGCCGTGCTCCTCGAGGCGGCCAGGGGCGCCGAGCTCCTCGTGGTCGGCACCCGCGGGCACAACCGCATGACCGGGCTCTTCCTCGGCTCGGTCAGCCAGTACCTGGCCGTGCACGCGCCGTGCCCCGTGCTCGTGGTGCACGGCCCGGCGGCGACACCGGCAGCCGCCCCCGCGCTCGCCAGTTCCGGGCGTCAGGCCGTCGTCGCCGCCGACGCCTACGACAGCACAGCGGGGATGCTCGAGGAGATCCCCGAAGAGGAGTGCCTGGCGCTGCTCGGCGGCAGGCATGTCGGACGCATCGCCGTCGTCCACGACGGCGTGCCCCTGGCCTTCCCCGTGAACTACGTCCTCGACCGGCGCACCGTCGCCGTGCGCACCGACCCCGGCACCATCCTCGAATGGGCCACTCTCGGGCACGTCGCCTTCGAGGTCGACGACATCGACGAGGACAGCCGCGAGGGGTGGAGCGTGCTCGTGCAGGGTGTCGGGCGCGACGTGACCGAGGGCGTCGACGCCTGGTCCGAGCGCCTGCGGGGCAGGGATCTCCAACCGTGGGCGGCGGGCGACAAGCGGCACTGGATCGCCATCGCCTCGCCCCGCATCACCGGTCGCCGCCTCCGCCACGCGCCCCAGGCAACCGACGCCCCGCTGGCACGGACCTGAGTCGCGTGCGTCGCCGACCCCGCGCCGGCCGTCCCCGCTGACGGTCAGGCGCGGCGTTCGGCGGAGAGCACGGCGTTGCGCAGCAACATCGCCCGTGTCATCGGGCCCACCCCACCGATCCGGGGGGTGATCCAGCCGGCCACCTCGGCCACGTCCTCGGCCACGTCGGAGAGGAGCTTCCTCCCGTCCCACGACGTGCCCGCGCCCACCACGGCGGCGCCCGGCTTGACCATGTCGCGCGTGACGAGTCCGGCCCGTCCGGCGGCCGCCACCACCACGTCGGCCCGGCGCACGTGGTCGGCGAGGTCGGGCACGCCCGTGTGCACGACGGTGACGGCCGCGTTGCACCCGGGCCGCTTGAGCGCCAGCAGCAGGGCGAGCGGCCGCCCGATGGTGAGACCCCGGCCGATCACGACGACGTGGCGGCCCTCGACGGGCACGTCGTGCGCGTGCAGGAGCTCCACGATGCCGGCGGGGGTGCACGGCACCACCGTGGTGGTGCCCATGACGAGGCGCCCGAGGTTCACCGGATGGAGGCCGTCCACGTCCTTGGCCGGGTCGATGGCGAGCAGTGCCTCGTCCTCGTCGAGACCTTCGGGGATCGGCAACTGCAACAGATAGGCGTGCACGGCCGGATCGGCGTTGAAGCGGGCGATGACGGCGAGCAGTTCCTTCTGGCTGACATCGGCCGGCAGGTGCTCGTGGACCGACGCCATGCCCACCTCGGCGCAGTCGGCGTGCTTCATGGCCACGTAGCGGGCGCTCGGGCCGTCGTCACCGACGAGGATGGTGCCGAGCCCGGGGACGACCCCGTTGGCCCGCAGCCGGGCCACTCGGTCGGCCACCTCGGCCCGCACCCGGGCGGCCAGGGCCTCGCCGTCGAGGAGCTCAGCCGTCAATGGCGGAAGTGGCGCTCGCCGGTGAGGACCATGGCGATGCCGTGCTCGTCGGCCGCGGCGACGACCTCGTCGTCACGCACCGAGCCGCCGGGCTGGATCACGACGGCGACGCCGGCCGCCGCAAGCACGTCGAGGCCGTCGCGGAAGGGGAAGAAGGCGTCGCTGGCCGCCGCCGCGCCCCGGGACCGCTCCCCCGCCTTGCGCACGGCGATGTCGGCCGCTTCGACGCGGCTCTGCTGACCGGCCCCCACACCGACGGCCTGGCCGCCGCGGACGACCACGATGGCGTTCGACGACGTACGGGCGCACACCCGCCAGGCGAGCTCCACGTCGCGCCACTGGGCGTCGGTCGGCGCCACCTTGGTCGGGACCCGCCAGTCCGAACGCGTGGACACGAACCGGTCGGACTGCTGCACGAGGTAGCCGCCGCCGAGGCTTCGCACCTCGAGGGTCGCCGCGCTGTGGGGCGGCGCCTCGAGCAGCCTGGTCGCCTTGCGCCTGGTGCGCAGGATCTCGACGGCCTCGGGCTCCCACGTGGGCGCCACCACCACGTCGGCCTGGGGCCCCTCGGCCACGGCCCGGGCGACGGCCGCCGTGCAGGGGCCGCCGAGGGCCACCACCCCGCCGAAGGCGGATACGGGGTCGCACTCGAGGGCGAGGCGGTAGGCCTCGGCCAGGTCCGCGTGGAGGGCGGCGCCGCAGGGATTGGCGTGCTTGATGATGGCCACGGCCCGCTCGTCGGCCGTCCCCAGCTCGTGCACGAGGCGCCAGGCGGCGTCGGTGTCGAACAGGTTCAGGTACGACAGGGCGGTGCCCGAGTGCTGCACGACGCCGTCCCACCACCCGGCCCGGCCCGACTCGGCGTAGCGGGCGCCCACCTGGTGCGGGTTCTCGCCGTAGCGCAGCTCCTGGACGCGGGCGAGCTCCAAGGTGAGGGTCGCCGGCAGCGTGGCGTCGGCGGCCGGCGCCGGCGCGTCGGGGCCCTCGGCCTCCAACCACCGCACGATGGCGGCGTCGTAGGCGGCGGTGTGGGCGAAGGCGGCGAGCGCCAGGCGCCGTCGCGTCGCGTCCGACAGCCGCCCGTCGGCCTGCAGCTCGGCCAGCACCACCGGATAGTCGGCAGGGTCGACGACGACGCCCACGTGCGCGTGGTTCTTCGCCGCGGCACGCACCATGGTGGGGCCGCCGACGTCGATCATCTCGATGGAGGGGTCGGCGCCGAAGGGATAGAGGTTGCACACGACGAGGTCGATCGGCTCGATGCCCTGGCGTGCGAGGTCGGCCAGGTGCTCGGGCTTGGAGCGGTCGGCGAGGACGCCGCCGTGGATGGCCGGGTGCAGGGTCTTCACCCGGCCCCCGAGCATCTCCGGTGCGCCGGTGACATCGGCCACCTCGCGGTGGGCCACGCCCGCCTCGCCGAGCGCCCGGGCCGTGTTGCCGCTCGCCACGATCTCCCAGCCGAGGTCGGCCAGTCCGCGGGCGAGCTCGATCACGCCGGTCTTGTCGTAGACGGACACGAGGGCTCTCATCGGGCTCCCTCCGGGGTGTGGTGGCGGACGGGGGCGACGGCCGCGTCCTCGGCCACGCCACCCGCGGCCAGGGCGTCGAGGACGCGGCGGATGGTGGCCGGGTAGATCCGGCGCTCCACCTGCTTGATGCGCTCGTGCAACGTGCCGGCGGTGTCGCCGGGCAGCACCGGCACCTCCTCCTGGGCGAGGACGGGGCCGGCGTCCATCTGCAGCGTGGCCAGGTGGACCGTGCACCCCGTCACCTCGTCGCCGGCGGCGAGCGCCTCCTCGACGGCGTGCCATCCCGGGTGGGCCGGGAGCAGCGCCGGATGCGTGTTCAGGATGCGGCCCGCGAAGGCGTCGTGCACCGGTTCGGCCAGGACGGTGCCGAACCCGGCCATGACCACGAGGTCGACCTGGTGCCGCGCGAGGGCGGCGGTGAGCGCCTCGGTGTAGCCGAGGCGGTCGAAGCCGGGGCCGAACCCGCCGTGGTCGCGACGGTCGACGAGCTCGCCGTCGATGCCGGCCGCGGCCGCCACCTCGAGCCCGCGGCAGGGCCGGTCCGCCACCACCACGGTCACCGGCAACGACTCGGCGAGCAGCGCCTCGAGGATCGTGCCGGCGCCGGAGACGAGGACACCGACGCGCACGCGGCCACGCTACCCGGGCCGCCGGACCCCACGTCCCCCGGCGTCAGCCGAGGTTCTTCACGATGTCGACCATCTTCTCGCCGGCCTCGGTCGGGTTCTGGGCCACGGTGACACCGGCGGCCGCCAGCGCTTCCATCTTGGCCTGCGCCGTGCCCTGCGAGCCCGAGATGATGGCGCCCGCGTGGCCCATCTTGCGACCGGGGGGAGCCGTCACGCCGGCGATGTAGGCGACGACCGGCTTCGTCATGTGCTCGGCGATGTAGGCCGCGGCCCGCTCCTCCTCGGAGCCGCCGATCTCGCCGATCATCATGACGGCCTTGGTGTCGGGGTCGGCCTCGAAGGCGGAAAGGCAGTCGATGAAGTTCGTGCCCGGCACCGGGTCGCCGCCGATGCCGACGCAGGTCGTCTGGCCCACGCCCTGCTGCGACAGCTCGTGGAGCGCCTGGTACGTGAGGGTCCCGGAGCGGCTCACGATCCCGACCGGGCCACCGGGCAGCGCGATGTCGCCGGAGGTGATGCCGATGTTGCACTTGCCCGGCGAGATGACCCCAGGGCAGTTCGGACCGAGCAGCCGGGTGTCGGGGAAGTCGCGGCGCAGCTTGTTGTAGAAGAGCGCCTCGTCCTGGGCCGGGATGCCTTCGGTGATGCACACGATGAAGGAGATGCCGGCCGCGGCGGCGTCCATGATCGCCTCGGGCGCGCCGCGCGGCGGCACCACCACGAACGACGCGTCGGCGCCGGTGGCGGCGACCGCCTCGGCACAGCTGTCGTAGACGGGGATGCCGTCGACCTCGGTGCCGCCCTTTCCGGGCGTGACGCCGGCCACGACCTGGGTGCCGTAGTCGCGGTTGCGCAGGCCGTGGAAGCGGCCCTGGCTCCCGGTCAGGCCCTGCACCACGACCTTGGTCTTCTCGTCGACGAAGATGCTCACTTGGATCCTCCGGTGGCCAGGGTGACGGCGCGACGGGCGGCGCCGAGCATGGTGGGTTCGACCACCAACCGCTCCGAGACGTGATCGGCCAGGATGGCGCGTCCCTCCTCGGCGTTGGTCCCGTCGAGGCGCAGGACGATGGGCGAGCGCAGCTCCACGCGGTGCAGCGCCTCCACGATGCCCTTGGCCACCTCGTCGCAGCGGGTGATCCCGCCGAAGATGTTCACGAAGATGGAGCGCACCGCCTCGTCGGTGTTGATCACCTCGAGGGCGGCGGCCATGACGTCGGCGTTGGCGCCGCCGCCGATGTCGAGGAAGTTCGCCGCGCTCCCCCCGACCTGGTTGACGACGTCGAGCGTGCTCATGGCGAGCCCGGCGCCGTTGGCGATGATGCCGACCGAACCCGACAGGCCGATGTAGTTGAGACCCTTCTCCTTGGCCAGCTTCTCCCGCTCGTCGAGCGTGTCGGTGCCGGCGAAGTCCTCCCACTCGGGGTGGCGGAAGGCGGCGTTGTCGTCGAGGGTCACCTTGGCGTCGAGGGCGTGGACCTTGCCCTCGGTGGTGAGGATGAGCGGGTTGATCTCCGCCAGGTCGCAGTCGCCCTCGACGTAGCAGGCGTAGAGGAGCAGCAGCAGCTGGGCCGCCTGCTCGCGGGCCTCCTCGTCGAGGCCGGCCTCGGCCACGAGCTTCGTGGCCTCGTCGATGTGCAGGCCGTCCACGGGGTCGATGTGGAGGCGGGCGATGGCCGACGGATCGGTGGCCGCCACCTCCTCGATGTCGACGCCGCCCTTGGCCGACACCATGCACAGGTGCTTCTTCGCCGTCCGGTCGAGGGTGAAGCTGGCGTAGTACTCGCGGGCGATGTCCGAGGCGTGCTCCACCCACAGCCGGTGCACCACGTGGCCCTTGATGTCCATGCCGAGGATGTTCCCGGCGTGCGTGCGCACCTCGTCGGCGTCGGCCGCCAGCTTGATACCGCCGGCCTTGCCGCGTCCGCCCACCTTCACCTGCGCCTTCACCACGACCGGGTAGCCGGCCGCGTCGGCCCGGGCCACGGCCTCGTCCACCGTGTCGGCCACACCGCCGGGCGACGTGGGGATGCCGAAGCGGGCGAAGTACTGCTTGCCCTGATACTCGTAGAGATCCACCGGGACTTCCTCTCTGCTCGAACTCGTTGGGGCGCACCGGGGCGCCGGCGGGTGCACCGCGCCGGACCGGAGCCCGTGCCGCGGGGCCGGAATCCCGCCACACTGCACGCCTGACTTCAGGACTGGGCCGCCGTCTCCTCTCGCCGGTCCAGCGCCTCGGTCAGCTGCGCCACGATCGTGGGCAGCGGTGCGCCGGGCGTGAACACGAGGTCCACGCCGGCCTCCTTCAGGGCGGGGATGTCGGGATCGGGGATGATCCCGCCCACCACCACGACGACGTCGGTCAGGCCCTCGGCCCGCAGCCCCTCGACGATCTTCGGCACGAGGGTCAGGTGGGCGCCCGACAGCAGCGACAGGCCCACGGCGTCCGCGTCCTCCTGCACCACGGCCTGGACGACCTGCTCGGGCGTCTGGTGGAGGCCGGTGTAGATGACCTCGAACCCGGCGTCGCGCAGGGCGCGGGCGATGACCTTGGCCCCCCGGTCGTGCCCATCGAGGCCAGGCTTGGCCACCACGACGCGATAGGGACGAATCATCGGGCTCCGAGTGTTGCAGCCAGGCACTCCTGGGCGCCAGACGACGGGTAGTAGCCTCGCCGCGTCAGCCCGTGGCGCCCGTCCGGGGGCTGCACGGCCGAAGCCCATGGTGCACGCCACCCCCTCGCCCGACCGGCCCGCCACCGACCCGCCGCCGCCCGCCGTCGTCGCCGCGTCCCGGGACACGACGGGGCTCGGCCCGGCGCTCGTGCGCCTGGCCCGACCCAGGCAGTGGATCAAGAACCTGCTCGTGGTGGCCGCTCCGGGAGCGGCCGGGGTCCTCTCCCACGGCGCTCCGGCGGCCCACGTCGTGGGTGCCTTCGTCGCCTTCTGCCTGGCCTCGTCGGGCACCTACTTCCTGAACGACGTCCTCGACGCCGAGGCGGACCGCCACCATCCGACGAAGCGCCTCCGGCCCGTCGCGGCCGGCGTGGTCCCCCCGCGCCTCGCCCTCGCCGTCGCCGCCGCCCTCATGGCCGGGGGCCTCGGGGTGTCGTGGGCCACGGCGGCCGGGCGGCTCACCGGGGTGACGGGCGCCTATCTCGTGCTGTCGGTGGCCTACTCGGCCCGGCTCAAGCACGAGCCGGTGCTCGATCTGGCGGGGCTGTCGGGCGGCTTCATCCTGCGGGCCCTCGCCGGTGGCATCGCCACCGGCGTGCCGCTGTCGGACTGGTTCCTCATCGTCACCTCGTTCGGTTCGCTGCTCGTCGCCACCGGCAAGCGCAGCGCCGAGCTGGCCGAGCTCTCGACCGCCGACGGGCGCCAGCGGCCCGTGCTCACCGCCTACTCGGCCTCCTTCCTGCGCTCGGTGCGCCTCCTCGCCGCGGCGGTGACCATCACCGCCTACTGCCTGTGGGCCTTCGAGCGATCGGCCGCCGTCGGCCACGGCCATCCGATCTGGTTCGAGCTGTCGATCGTGCCAGTGGTGGTGGCCGTCCTGCAGCTGGAGCTGGCGTTCGACCGCGGCCTCGGTGCCGCACCGGAGGAGCTGGCCCTGCGCGACCGCACCCTCCAGGTCCTCGGCCTGCTGTGGGTCGTCCTGTTCGCCGTCGGCGTCTACGGATGACGGGCGCACTCGGGCGCGAGGTTGATCCGGTCCGCCTCTTCGCCGGCTGGGGCGGCACGAGCCCGAGCGCGGCCCGCCCGGCACGCCCCGACGGCGACGCCGCCATCGGCGAGCTCTTCGCCCACGCCGGCGCCGAGGGTCGTCCCCTCGTCGCCCGGGGGCTCGGGCGCAGCTACGGCGACGCCGCCCAGTGCGCCGGTGGCACGGTGGTCGAGACCGACGGCCTGCGCGACGTCGAGATCGCGACGCCGGTGGACGGCGCGGTGCGGGTGCAGGCGGGGACGAGTCTCGACACCCTGATGCGCGCCCTGCTGCCGCTCGGCTGGTTCGTGCCGGTGACGCCGGGGACGCGCCAGGTCACCGTCGGGGGCGCCATCGCGGCGGACATCCACGGCAAGAACCACCACCGCGACGGCACCTTCGCCGCCCACGTGCGCAGCGCCACGCTGCACACGCCGACCGGCACCCACGAGATCGGTCCGCGGTCCGATCCCGAGCTGTTCTGGGCCACGGCCGGTGGCATGGGTCTCACCGGGATCGTGTCGTCCGCCACCGTCGCACTCGTACCGGTCGAATCGGCGTACATGGTCGTCGACACACGGCGCGCCGACGACCTCGACGAGGCGGTGGCCGCGCTGGCCGAGGACGACAGCCGGAGCAGATACACGGTGGCGTGGATCGACTGCCTGGCCCGGGGCCGGCACCTCGGGCGGGCCGTGCTCACGAGCGGCGATCACGCCCGGGTCGACGCCCTGCCGGCGCGCCGGCGGGCCGATCCGCTGCGCTTCTCGCCGCGACCGGGGCCGCGGGTGCCGGTGACGCCGCCGCCGGGCCTGCTCAACCCGCTGACGGTGGCCGCCTTCAACGAAGCGTGGTTCCGCA
>DASRBM010000539.1:0-3245 GCA_035653635.1 Acidimicrobiales bacterium
TCGCTGCTCGGGGACCTCGGGGAGCTTGCCGACGAAGTGGTCGTATCCACTTCGTGTTCGCTGATGCACGTTCCGCTGAGTCTGGCCGATGAGACCTCCCTCGACCCCGAGATCCGGCCCTGGCTGGCCTTTGCCGAGGAGAAGCTGGCGGAGCTGGCCGTGCTCGGCCGGGCGACGGGCGAGGGGCGAGATGCCGTCGCCTCCGACCTCGAGGTCAACCGGATGGTGCTCGAGGCGCGGCGGGCCAGTGCCCGTGCCACTGACCCAGCTGTGCGTTGCACTGTGGCCGAGGCACCGCCCGATCCTCGACGACGTGCCGATGCCGGGGCCCGTTTCCGGATCCAGCGAGAACAGCTCGGTCTCCCACCGCTTCCTACAACCACCATCGGGTCCTTCCCGCAGACGGCAGAGCTCCGCCGAGCGCGAGCGGCGTGGCGCGCAGGGCGCATCACGGAGGACGAATATCGAGACCACCTGCGCGCTGAGATCGACCATGCCATCGCGCTTCAGGAGCAGGTGGGCCTCGACGTCCTGGTGCATGGCGAGGCTGAGCGTGACGACATGGTTCGCCACTTCGCCAGCCGTCTCACCGGCTTCGTCCTCCCCGAACACGGGTGGGTGCAATCCTACGGGTCGCGATACGTGCGCCCGCCCGTGCTCTTCGGCGACGTGGCCCGCCCGGAGCCCATGACCCTGGAATGGGCGGCATACGCCGGAGCGCGTACGGAGAAGCCGGTGAAGGCCATGTTGACGGGGCCGATCACCATGCTGCGCTGGTCCTTCGTCCGCGACGACCAGCCCGACGCCGACACCGCTGATCAACTGGGTCTGGCCATCCGTGACGAGCTCGTCGACCTCCAGCGATTGGGGGTCGGAGCCGTCCAGGTGGACGAGCCCGCACTGCGAGAGGGGCTCCCGCTGCGGCGGGAGGGGCGGGCGGGCTACCTGGCTCGGGCCGCTCGGGCCTTTCGCCTGGTGACCTCGGCCGCCGAACCGGCGGTGCAGGTCCACACCCACATGTGCTACGCCCAGCTCGGCGACATCGCGGACGTCCTCGGGGACCTCGACGTCGACGTGGTGTCACTCGAGGCGGCGCGCTCGCAGATGCAGTTCCTGAGCTCCCTGGCGGCCAGCTCCTTTCGGGGTGGGATCGGGCCCGGGGTCTACGACGTGCACTCGGCGATCGTCCCCGAGGAAGCCGATCTCGAAGCGCTCCTGCGGACCGCGCTCGGCTCGGTCGGACCGGAGCGGCTGTGGGTGAACCCCGACTGCGGGCTCAAGACGCGGACCTACGAAGAGGCGGGTACGGCCCTCGCTCGGATGGTGAGCGCCGCTCGTCGCCTCCGGGCCGAATTCGGAGGCGACGGCCCCGCCGCTGACTCTGGGCAGCCCGCGGCCATGGTGGTGCCCGGGGTCCCTGGGGCCAGTAACTCTAGCAGTAGCTAGAAAAACGGTCTAGACTGCTAAGCAGGACAAGGAGGCTGGCAATGGGGAGGCAGAGGGCAGCGGAGCGGAGCGAACCGAAGGAGCAGGGCCTGTTCCCGTTCCATCGCACCGTGGTGGTCTCCCGGGCCCTCGCCGCCCCGTACTCGGAGGTGGCGCGGGCCGCCCGGCACTGTCTCCCCCAGCTCGTTGCGAGCGCTCTTCCCTGGCAGAGGAGCTTGCCCTACGACCTGGTGGCGGCGGTCTCTCCGACGTGGCTCCGGCCTTTCCTGCGGGTGCCCGTCGATCTGGAGTATCTGAGGCCGTTGCGCTCGGGAGACGGCGTGGTCGCTCATCTCCACTGGCGAGGTCACCGCTTCGGCCGTCTCTTCCCGGTCATGGATGCCGACCTGGTCGCTCGACCCGTCGCCGGCGGGTTGACCGAAGTGATGCTCGTCGGTAGCTACTGTCCACCGTTCGGGGTTCTTGGCGTAGCCGGCGACGTCCTCGCCGGCCGGAACGTGGCCCGTTCGACCGCTCGTGCCTTTCTGGAGCAGGTGGCGGTCGCTTTGGAACGAGCCCTGCAGGAGGGTCATTGCTCCGCCGAGCACTTCCACGACGCCCGCGGAGCGGCGTGACGTGGCAGCGCTCAACCACGCCGAGCTTCTCACCCTCGCCCGCAAGGTGCACGCAGCGGCCCTCGACCGCGACCCGAGTCGCCTCGAGCGAGTGGCCAGGCGCTTCGCTGCTGCACTGGCCGAACATCTCGAGGAAGAGGCCGTCAGCCTCAACCATCTGTCTCCACCGCAGGCGCGGATCGTGGACCGCGGCCAAAGGAGGATCCAAACAAGGGTTCAGGCTCTGATCGAGGACGCGAGCACACACTGCACGAGCGGGGGCGGGCATTGCTCGATCAACGCCGAGGAACTGCTGGCGCTCGTCGTGCTCCAGGCTCGAGACGAACGACGCCTTCTTCGCGACCCGGCGGCCTGACCCGATTTCGACCGGAGGAAGACATGGTCACGCTCACCGCCACCGAGGAACTGTTCGAAGCGGACGAGGCCCTCGCCCAACTCGCACGGCATGACAACGCGGAGACCGAGCGCTCCGCCTGCAGTGGTGCCCTTTTCGGATTCCAAGGCGGGCAAATCGGTGGTCTGGTCGTGGCTCGAGATGGCACGCTGCTCGTCTCCGAGACGTCCTCGGCCACGATCTGGCGGCTCGGTCCTGACGTCTCACCCATGCCGATCGTCGGTCCTGGCGTCGGAGGCTCCGATCAGCCAATTCGGCTTCTTGCCCCAGGAGGCCTGGCGATCGGCCCCGACGGCACTCTCTTCGTCGCCGACAGCACTCATCACCGAATTTGCGCGATGTCCCCCGAGGGGATCGTTCGTGTGGTCGCCGGCAGGGCGAACGGGTATCGCGATGGTCCGGGCGACGAAGCCATGTTCCGGTTCCCCACCGACGTCGCCGTCGCCCCCGATGGGACCTGCTACGTGGCCGACACCGTGAACGACCGCATCCGGGCCGTTACCCCCGACGGTGAGGTGAGTACCTTGGCCGGCTCGATCTACGACTATGGCGACGGACACGGTGCCGCGGCCCGGTTCCGCCGCCCGGCTGCCATCGACTTCGATGACGACGGGGTCCTCTACGTAGCCGACGCCGGCAACAACGCCATCCGGGCCATCACCCCTGACGGCCTTGTCACGACCGTCGCCGGATCGCCGCCTGGCGGAGACAACGATGGGCTCGGTGCGGAGGTCGGACTCCGGTGGCCGACGGGGATCGCCGTCGACGCTGACGGATCGCTGTGGGTCGCC
>DASRBM010000540.1:0-6398 GCA_035653635.1 Acidimicrobiales bacterium
CCACTCCCGGAGTCTCCCCCGCCGGGCTGTCTTCGGTACCGGTTCCCTGTCCCGCCTCGTCCGCCACGAACGTGGTGCGGGCGTCGCCACCGGTCCCAGCGCGGGGAGCGGGGGCAGGTGGCAGGCCGGCCGGGACCGGCGGCCGATGGTTGCGCACTCCTGCTACAGGTGCAGCCCCGAGAGCGGAGTGCTCGAGACGATGGTGTTGACGGTGCCGGTGACGCCGCCCACGACGTTGTTGACCGTGTTGGTCACGCCCGACAGCGGCGAGGACGTCCCGAGCGCCGAGCCGACGCTGTTCACGACGTTCTGGACGGTGCCGGTGACCGTCTGCACGGTCTGCGTCACCGGGTCCGGGTTGGAGGCCGGCGGCTGCGACGGCGGCGTCGTGGTCGTGGGCTGCGTCTGAGCCGGCGTGGTCGGCGCCGGCAGCGGCGTCTTCGTCGGCAGGGGCACCGTGACCGGCTTGCTCGAGATCGGCGCCCCGGTCACGGGCGTCGGCACGGTCGCCGCCGAGCCGGTGGCGGCGGCCGTCACCGGCGCCACGACGGCGGCCGGGTCGGGCACCACGAAGCCCGGCAACACGTTGGCGGCGAGCTGCAACGGCGTGCTCGCGGCCAGGCCGCTCGGGATGACCTGCGGGGTGCTCTGCGCCGCGGCGGGCGGCGGGAGCAGGACGGGCACGCTCTCGAGCGCCCCGCCGAGGATGGCACCGACCGCCAGGCTGGCGGCGCCGCCGACGGCGAGTCCGCCGCGACCGAGCCAGCGGTGGATACCCCGCGGCGTGACGATCTCGTCGACGCCGGTGCCGGCCGCCTCCATGCGAAGGCAGGCGTTGTGAAGCACGGCGCTAACCATGACTGACCTCCCAGTCCGTTATGACAACGGTGAGTCCGTGAATCGCTTCCGTGACGGTCTCCTGGTACTTCCCAGGGGCCGTTCCTCCCGTCAACGTGACGAGCGTGCTGAGGGTGATGGCCGTGGGCGTGGCGCCGTTGGCCGTGATCGTGACGTTCAGCGGCGAGTTGTGACCGGTGATCTCCGCTCCTGACAGCGGCGCCGGCATGGTGAGTCCTGGTGCCAGGTCCGCCCACCAGTCGGTGCGCTTCTGGGCGGCCGAGTGGAGCCCACCGAAGTAGGCCTCGAGGCCGGCCGCCTCCACTGCCAATGGCGCCGGTGACTGCGCCCATGCGCTGTCCGGGGTGCCGGTGAGGACGAGCGTGCCCATGGGCGAGGAGTTCGTCGAGAGCGTCAGCCCTTGCGATACCAGCTCCGGCGGCGCGGGCGTGGTGTAGCCGGTCGCGAAGGTCTGCGGTGTCGAACCCGAGACTGACTTCTTCGCCGTCTTCACACTCTTCTCCACCGCTTGGACGAGGTACCGGTTGGGCGTGTACCAGAGGGCGTTGGTCGGCCAGCACGTATCGAGGACCAACGCGTTTCCTGCGAGCTGCGGGACCGGGGCGCCGGCGGCGACGATCACGTGTCCGATGACGCTGAACTCGTGGGTGACGCAGCCGACGCGGTAGTCGATCGTGTCGCCCGGCTGGAGCTGGTCGATGTGGGCGAAGTAGCTGACATCGTGGGCCAGCAGCACCGACGTTCCCGGTGTTCCCGGGAAGGGCGTCGAGTCGGCGTGGCCGACGGCCACGTTGAGCTCGGCGTCCTCGGTGCCCTGTTCCACGGGGGCGGTGACGTTCAGCTTGGGCAGTGTGAGCACCCCGGCGAGTTGTCCGTCACTCGCCGGAGTGCCCTGCTGCGTGCAGGCGGTGCCGCTGCGGTCGGCCGAAGTCTGGGCCGACCGCAGCAGCGCCTGCTGCCCATGGCTTGAGTGCATCTGCCACCCAAGCCGGTAGCCGAGCACGCCGAGCGCGCCCCACACCAGCACGAGGCCTACGGTGACTCGTGTCCACCCAAGCACTGATCCACTCCCCCCGCTCCTGCGGCCGGTTCGTTACCGGCCGCTCCTGGAGACGAGACGGTGGAGCAGGCCCATCCGACGGAGCCGCGGCCAGCCGATCATGAGGCCACCCGTGGCGCCGAGGAATGCGATCAGCGGCAGCGAACCGGACCACCACTCACCGGTGTGGACCGCAGTCGGCGAAGCTGCCGCAGCGGTCTGGACCGGAGGCTGGCCCTGGGCCGGCGCCGTCGGCGGCTGGCTGGTCTGCGTGGCACCGGCGGTCGACGGGCCTCCACTCGAGGAGACGCCCGAGGTGTCGATGGTGATGCCGTTGCCGGGCACCTGCGACAGGTGCAGCAGACCGACCTTCAGACCGTCGGCGCTGATGTTGCCCTTGCCGTCCGAGGTGGCCGAAGCCAGGTCGAGGCAGATGAGGCCCTGCGTGGCGCTGCAGAGCTGGCTGGCCTGCGACGTGCCGGAGTTGTTCGGCGGGATCTCGATCGGGTTCGGGAAGCCGAGGGTCCCGAGGGCCGTGATGAGCGTGCCCGAGATCTTGATCAGCGTCGAGTCGTAGGTACCGGAAGCAGTGCCGTCGGTGCCGATGGTCGTCACGGCCGTGGCCGACGGGATCTGCACGTCGAGCAGGTCACCGGGGTCGGTCGTGTTGAGGCAGCCGCCGGTCGCCTTGCCGGGGAACAGCCGGACGTCGATGGACGACGACTTGGCCGTGGCCGTCGGCGTGGCGCCGTTCGTGATCTGGCTGGTGGCCGCACCGAGGCAGACGTCGATCGTGGGCGTGACCGAGGTCAGGATCTGGGTGCAGGCGCCACCGAGGACCGGTCCGAGCGTCGGGATGCCGGACAGCCCGTCGCAGAGCTGCTTGGCGCCACCGCTGTAGACCTGGTTGAGGATGCCGGACACGTCGACCTGCACCTCGGCGACCTCACCGGCGCCGGTGGCCGTCGGGCCGTCGGCGGTGGTGGCGGTAGCCGGGTCGATGGCGACGTTGGCGACGGCGCAGCCGATGCCGATGAAGAGTCCGACGCCCGAAGAACCACCGCCGCCGCCCTGGGCGCAGCCGGTGATGCCGCCGCCGGACGAAGGCAGCGGGAGCGGCAACGCCGAAGCGGCCGCACCCTGCACGTCAGAAGCGGTCGGGCTCGCGCTGTTGTCGTCGACGCTCGCCTTCGCCTGACCGTTGACGCCTTGCGTGGTCAGGAACACGCCCTGGCCCTGCGCGGTGGCCGTCTCGGTGAACGGACCGCCCTTCGCGTTGGGCGATCCCGGGTTGTTCGCGTAGGTGACGCCGGCCGACGACGTGCCGCCGGTGATCTCCTGTCCGAACAGGTTGACGTAAAGGCCGGTGCTGCTGGCCGAGAGCTGGTATCCGCCGGTGTTACCCCCGAGAGGGGTTGCCGCCGATGCCGCTCCTCCGGTCGTGGCCATTGCCAAGACGGTCAGCGCCGCGGCGCCTACCGTCGCCAGCCGCGCGACGGAGATCCCACGCCGCGCAGTCTTCGAACGGAAAGGTCGAGCCATGGTTGTTTTTGGTCCTCTCCTTATTGGTGGTGCACTGTCACCAGCTGTTCCGTCATTTGCACCCCGCTAAACCGACGGAACCGGGCCACTGGCGAGTCACCGGGAATAACCGCGGTCCGCGCGGGACCTTGCGGTCAGAATCACCAACTCGGGGGCCCCGGCCCCCCGACTCGACCCTCTGCGGCGACGAAGGCGGGTTGGCCGTGGCAAGATATCGAGCTCCCCCTCGAGCGCGCCGCCTCTATGACCACTCTTTGTAGGATTTTTAGGACTCTCCGTGGTATTGCCCACCAGCGTTGAGGTCCTAGTGGACTTACGGCCCTATTCGAGTACTCTTAGTGGTGAAGCAGGGGTGGCACGAAGCGAAACGACGCAGTCGACGGTCGTGCCCGAACGGCGATCGATACAGGGTGTGACCCTGTGCAGTCGGCGAAGGGGGGCCGGGGGTTGACGACGCTACTCACGGGCGGGGGGACGCGAGGACGCGAAACGCTCGATGACGATGTTGACCTGGCGCGCGACCGCGCCCTCGTCACTCGGGCCCAGGGCGGCGACCGTTCCGCCTTCGACGACCTCTACATGCGGTACTACCGCCGCCTCTACCGGTTCTGCCTGCGTCGTCTGCACGACTCGCACGAGGCGGAGGACGTCGCCCAGGAGGCGTTCGCCCGCGCCTGGCGCGCGCTCCCCACGTTCGGTGGTGACCGCCGCTTCTATCCCTGGCTGAGCGTCATCGCCTCGCACCTGTGCACCGACGTGCTCCGGCGGCGCAACCGGTCCACGCCGGTTGCCGAGTTCCACCAGGGCAACGTGGCCAGCACAGAGGACGGTGGCGAAGAGCTCATGCTCGCCGCGGTCGACTCCGACCTCGTGGCCAAGGCCTTCACCCGGCTGTCCGACCGCCACCAGCGCATCCTCCACCTGCGCGAGGGATCGGGCTGGTCCTATCAGCGCATCGCCGATCACGAAGGTGTCGGCATCACCGCGGTGGAGACGCTGCTGTGGCGGGCCCGGCAGGCGCTCAAGCGTGAATTCGCCTCGCTGGCCGGAGCCGACGGTCGCATGGCCGCCTGGCTCGGTGGTCTCGTATCGCTCGCCTCGCTGCGTCGTCTGCTCCGCATCCCGGCCCGGGCGAGCCACCGCATGGCCGCGACGGGCGCCAAGGGCGTGGCCGTCGCCGCAGGATCGGCCGTCGCCGCGACCGCCGTCATCGTGGGCGCCACCCTGACCGCACCGCCGGCGACGACCGGCCCGAGCCACAACGACGTGGCGCTGCCCGTGTTCCCACATCTCGCGCCTGCGAGCGTCGCCCCGGCCGCCAGCGCCGCGCCGTCCACCACCGGTTCGGGTGGCGACGCCACCGGGTCCGGCTCGGGCGGAGTGGTCGGCACGCCGAAGGTGCCGACCGGCAACGTGAACGCCGGGGTCGGCAACGTGCAGAGCGCGCTCCAGTCGACCGCGCAGAACGCACAGAGCGCCCTCACCCAGACCGGCGCCACCGTGGGCGGGATCGTGAACAACCTCGGCACCACCGTCCAGGGCGTCACCGGCACGATCGACAATGTGCTCGGGACCCTCACGGGCGGCACGCTCAACGGTGGGCTCGTCACCGGACCGCTCAACGACATCACGAGCCTCCTCGGCTCCACCGCCTCCACGGTCACCAACCTGGGCTCCAACCTGGGCAACACCGTCGGCACCCTGGGCTCGGTGACCTCACCGGCGTCCACCACCGGCAGTGACACCGCCGGCGCGGTGTCGTCCCTGCTCAGCGGCACGGTGAACGACGTCACCTCCACTCTCGGCGGCGCCACGGGGGGCAGCACGGGCGGAACCAGCCTCCTCGGAGGGCTCTGAGCTCCACCGATGGCCCCGTGGGACCGCGCACAGACCGTCGGGGCACCGGCCGGCACCAGGCATGACGCAAGCCCGTCGGGGGGTACCCGTTCTCCCCAGGTGCAGTCCGACGACGCCATCATCTCGATCCGGGGCGTGACGAAGTCCTTCGGCAGCCACACGGTGCTGCGCGACGTGACCTTCGACGTCCCACGCGGAAAGACCACGGCCATCATGGGGCCGTCGGGCACCGGCAAGTCGGTCATGCTCAAGGTCATCATCGGGCTGCTCAAGCCGGAGCAGGGCCAGATCCTGGTGGACGGCGAGCCCATCGTGGGCGTGCGGGAGAAGGACGTCTTCCGCATCCGGCGGAAGTTCGGCGTCCTCTTCCAGGACGGCGCGCTGTTCGGATCGATGAACCTCTACGACAACATCGCCTTCCCCCTGCGCGAGCACACGAGCAAGACCGAGCGCGAGATCCGGACCATCGTCCTCACGAAGGCCGAGCTCGTCGGACTGGTCGACCACCTGGCAAAGCTCCCCGGCGAGGTGTCCGGCGGCATGCGCAAGCGGGCCGGACTGGCCCGCGCTCTCGTGCTCGACCCGCAGATCATCCTCTTCGACGAGCCGGACTCGGGCCTCGACCCCGTGCGGGTCGCCTACCTCGACGACCTGGTGAACACGGCCCAGCACGAGACCGGGGCGACGTTCTTCGTCATCACCCACAACATCCAGTCGGTGATGCGCACGGCCGACTACATGGGGTTGCTCTTCCGCTCGCGCCTCGTCGCCTTCGGGAGCAAGGCCGACATGACCTCGAGCAGCCTGCCCATCGTGCAGCAGTTCCTGGCCGGCAAGGCCGAGGGCCCGATCGGCATGGACGAGATGGCCGAGTCCGACTCCCCCGTCGTCGGCGAGGCCACGGCGCTGTCGGGCGACACGACCCGCATCCCCGCCGTGTCGGTGGTCGGAGGCCCCTCCTCCCCGCAGGCGTGACCTGCGCCCCGGCGGGGCAGGGAATGGAGAGCCGACGGCGAGGTGTTTTCCGATCGTGAGCATTTCCCGGTTCGCCCTGACCTACGACTACCGCTGTCCCTTCGCCCGCAACGCCCACGAGCACGTG
>DASRBM010000541.1:0-3600 GCA_035653635.1 Acidimicrobiales bacterium
GGGCCTGCAGGCGGAACGAGCTCGAGCCGAGGGTGGCCGTGGTGGGCTGTCCCGTCTTCGACCAGCTGCCGGGGACGAGCGCAGGTGCGGCCGCGTCGTAGCTCGCCGCCTTGCCCGACGACGACACGGTCCACAGGAACAACGGCGCGTTGTCGACGTCGACGTCACCCGGCGGCCGTGCGATGACCGGCGACGGGGCCGGGAGCAGCGTCTGCGGCAGACGCGCATAGTCGGTCAGGTGGTCGCTCAGGCGGGTGTCCACCTGACGGACGAGGCGGTGGACCACCTCCACGTCGAACACGCCGACGACCACCACCGACGCGGCGAGGACGAGCAACGTGGCCGCCGCGGCGACGCGCCACGCGTGTGCCGTGTGCGGCCTGATGGCGGGGCTCATGATCGGCGCCCCCGCCGGCATGTCCTCACGACTCCTCCACCTCGCCCACCAGCCGGTAGCCGATGCCGCGGACCGTCTCGACCCGCACCCTTGCACCGACGAGCTTCGACCGGAGGCGGGCCATGTGGACGTCGATGGTGTTGGAACCGACCGCGTCGGCTTCGTTGTCCCACACCTGCACCGCGATCGTGCGTCGCTCGACGATGGCGGGGCTGCGGCGGAGCAACAGCTCCAAGATGGCGAGCTCGGTGGCGGTCAGCACCGGTTCGCGCCCGGCGACGCGCACCTCGCGGGTCGCCGGGTTCATCTCGAGATCACCGACCTGCAGCATGGGACCCTGCAGCGCGCCGGGCCGGCGCTGGAGCGCCCGCAGACGGGCGAGCAACTCGGCGAAGTCGAACGGCTTCACCAGATAGTCGTCGGCGCCTTCGTCGAGCCCGGTCACCCGGTCCTCGGTGGTGTCGCGCGCCGTCAGCATGAGCACCGGCAACTTGGAGCCACGGCGACGGATCTCCTGGAGCACCTGCAGCCCCGTCGCCTTGGGCATCCGCCAGTCGAGGACGGCCACCTCGTAGTCGTAAGCACGGAGAAAGGCGAGGGCCTCCTCGCCGTCGGGCACGGCGTCGACCACATAGCCGCTCTCGCGCAGACCGCGCTCGAGCACCGACCGCAGTGCCGGGTCGTCCTCGGCCACCAGGACCCGCATACCACTAGGTCTACCTGCCCGAACTGACGAGGGGCTTACGGCCGCGTCATGGAGGAGACAGGAAGGGCCGGTCAAGATGGGCCCCAGTGGCCCGACGACCCCAGCGACCTGCCGCGCCCCGCCGCGGCCCGACGTCCCCGCCGCGCACGACCCCCACGGCCGCCACCACCGCTTCGTCGAGCCGCTGGCTGTGGCTGTCGCCGCCCCCGCGGGCCCGCCACGACGCGGGCTGGGTGCTCCTCCCCCTGCGGGCCTTCCTGGGTGTGACCTTCTGTGTCGCGGGTCTGCAGAAGCTCGCCAACCCCGCCTTCTTCCGGGCGTCCGATCCCGGGTCGATCCAGGCCCAGCTGGCCGGGGCGGTGCGGCGCAGCCCCATCCACGGGCTGATCTCGCCGCTCGTCCACGTGGCCGTCCCGCTCGGCATCCTCATCGCCCTGGCCGAGCTCGCCATCGGCGTCGGCACCCTGCTCGGCCTGTGGGCCCGCCTCGCCGCCCTCGGCGGCGCCGTGTTGTCGTTCTTCTTGTTCATGACGGTGAGCTTCCACTCGAGCCCCTACTACACGGGCGCCGACATCGTCTTCCTCTTCGCCTGGATCCCGCTCGTCATCGCCGGTGCCGGTGGGGTCTGGTCGGTCGACGCCATCGCCGCCAACCTCGTGCGCCACCGCCAGGGCGCCGAACCGGTCGCCGTCGTCCCCGTGCCCTTCGCGGCCGTGCGCCGCGTCTGCGGGCACTTCGACAACGGCACCTGCGCGGCGCGCCGGCACCAGCCCTGTGAACCGGGACCCTGTCCCTGGCTGGCGGAGCACCCGGCGCCCGCCAAACGTCTCGACCAGCGCGAGCTCGACCGGCGCACCTTCACGGCCACCGGCGCGGTGGCAGGCGTGGCCGCGGTGGCGACGCTGTTCACCGCCGGCGTGGCGGCGGCCGCCGGACGGCTGATCGGCGGCTCGGCACCGGCCTCGAACACGAAGCCGCTCGGCGCCGGCCCGACACCGTCCCCGTCGTCGACCACCACCGGCGCGCCCGGTTCCACCACCACCACGGCCGCCCCGTCACACCCCTCGGGCATCCGCATCGGACCGGCGGCCGACGTGCCCGTCGGCGGCGCGGCGACCTTCCAGGACCCGCGGTCCGGGGACCCGTCCGTCGTGATCCAGCCCCAGGCCGGGACCTTCCTCGCCTTCGACGCCGTGTGCCCGCACGCCGGCTGCACCGTCGAGTACGTGTCCTCGCGGCGGCTGTTCGTGTGCCCCTGTCACGGATCGGAGTTCAACGGGCGCACCGGTGCGGTCGAGGTGGGACCGGCCGCGTCCGGTCTGTCGACCATCCACATCGCCGAAGGGTCCGACGGCCAGCTCTACGTCGACTGACCGACTGCGACACGCGGAAGGTGCGGCGCCTGGGCCGTGTGCCGGCCGGGCAGCCGGACCTCAGAAGGTCGGCTGGTCGACCGTGCTGCTGGCGGCGCCGAGGATCACGTCCATGATCTCGTGGCCCACCAGCTCGTTGCGCTCGAGCAGGGCGTCGCGCAGGGCCTCGACGACCGAGCGGTGGTCCTCGAGCATGGTGCGGACCCGGGCCTTGGCGTCCTGCAGCATGTCCTCCACCTGCTGACGCTCGCGGTCGCTGCCGAGCACCTTGGCCACCACGTTGCCGGCCATGGGTGCGTCGACGGCCGCGAGCGACACGAGGCTGTCTCCCATGCCGAAGGACCCGACCATCTGGCACGCCGCGTTGGTGGCGGCCTGCAGGTCGGATGCGACACCGGAGCTCGTCTCGCCGAAGAAGATCTCCTCCGCCGCGAGCCCGCCGAGGGCGATGTCGATGAGGGCTTCGATCTCGGAACGGCTCTGGGTGAAGCGCTCCTCGATCTCCGAGTGGGCCAGCAGGCCGAGAGCCTGCCGGCGCTTCACGATCGAGAGGACCTCGAGCTTGCGGCTCTTGCCCACGAGCCACGCCACCGTGGCGTGCCCCGACTCGTGGGTGGCGATGGTGCGGCGCTCGGCCTCGGTGTACTCGACGGGCTGGGCGAGGCCGATCTCCTCGGTCATCTTGGCGTGCTGCACGTCCTCCCACGACAGCTGCGGCGCGCCGCGGCGGATGGCCCACACGAGCGCCTCGTCGAAGAGGTGCTCGATCATGACCGGGGTGTAGCCCGAGGTCATCGCGGCCAGCGTGTCGCGCCGGGCCGGGTCGTCGAGCTCGGCCTCGTGGGCCTTCTTCGCAAGGTAGTAGTCGATGATGTCGCGCCGGCCGGTCCGTGAGGGCAGGTCGAAGTAGATGGTGCGGTCGAAGCGGCCCGGGCGCAGCAGCGCCGGGTCGAGGTCCGCGGCCCGGTTGGTGGCGCCGATCACGAGGATGTTGGCGTGCGAGGCCACGGGCTTGCGCAGCTGGCGACCGGGCGACATCCAGGCGTTGAGGGCGTCGACGACCGCACCCATGAGACGCACGCCGTTCGTGGGCTGGTCGAAGGACTGCAGCTGGATGAGCAGCT
>DASRBM010000542.1:0-8882 GCA_035653635.1 Acidimicrobiales bacterium
AGCGTCGATTTGCCGATGCCCGGCTCTCCGCCGATCAGCACGGCCGATCCGGGGACGATGCCCCCGCCGAGGACCCGGTCGAGCTCGGCCAAGCCGGTGGGACGCGGCGCGGCGGCGTGGACGTCGACGGCCGACAGCGACACGGGCAGGTCGCCCGCTCCGGCTGGCACCGCCGCCAGCTTGCGGCCGCGGGCCGGCTCCTCCACGGCGACCTCCTCGACGAGCGAGTTCCACGCGTCGCACGAAGGGCAGCGCCCCGACCACCGCACGCTCACCGCCCCGCAGGCCGTGCAGCGGTGGACGGGTCGGGTGCGCGAAACCATGGCGGGACCATACGGGGAGGCTGTGTCGCCGAGGCGGACACCCGGCCCACCCGGCGCAAGGCGGACGCCACCGAGGTGCGGACGCGACCGAGGTACGGACGCGACCGAGGTACGGACGCGAAACGGGGCACGGCCGAAGCCGTGCCCCGTTCGGTCACACCGTGGCGGTGGTCAGGCGGTCGGGCCTGTCCCCGCCAGCTCGACCGGAGGCGGCTGCAGCCCCTCGATCGAGCGGAAGACGATCTCCCCGTCGGCGACGTCCACGATGACCGTCTCTCCGACACGGAATTCCTTCCAGAGGATGCGCTCGGACAGCGGGTCCTCCACGTACTGCTGGATGGCACGCCGCAGCGGCCGGGCCCCGAGCGTGGGGTCGTAGCCCTTCTCCGCCAGGAACGCCTTGGCCGGCGGCGTGAGCTCCAGTCCCATGCCCTGGCTCTCGAGCTGGTCGGCCACCCGCTTCACCATGAGGTCGACGATCTGGACGATCTCCTCGTTCGACAGCTCGTGGAAGACAATGACCTCGTCGATGCGGTTGAGGAACTCGGGCCGGAAGTGGGCCTTCAGGGCCTCGTTGACCTTCGCCTTCATCCGCTCGTACGTCACGGCCTCCGACGTCTTGGCGAAGCCGAGCGACGCCTTGCGCAGGTCGGCGGTGCCGAGGTTGGAGGTCATGATGAGCACGGTGTTCTTGAAGTCGACCGAGCGCCCTTGGGCGTCGGTGAGCCGGCCGTCCTCGAGGATCTGGAGCAGGGCGTTGAACACGTCCGGGTGCGCCTTCTCCACCTCGTCGAACAGCACGACCGAGAACGGCTTGCGCCGCACGGCCTCGGTCAGCTGGCCGCCCTCTTCGTAGCCGACGTAGCCCGGAGGCGAGCCGACGAGACGCGACACCGTGTGTTTCTCCATGTACTCGCTCATGTCGAGCTGGATGAGCGCGTCCTCGTCGTCGAAGAGGAACTCAGCGAGGGTCTTCGCGAGCTCCGTCTTCCCGACACCGGTGGGGCCGAGGAAGATGAACGACCCGCTCGGGCGCTTCGGGTCCTTGAGGCCGGCACGGGTGCGGCGGATGGCCCGCGACAGCGCCTTGATGGCCTCCTCCTGGCCGATGACCCGCTTGTGGAGGTCGTCCTCCATGCGCAGCAACTTCGCCGTCTCCTCCTCGGTGAGGCGGTAGACGGGGATGCCGGTCCAGTTGGCGAGGACCTCGGCGATGACCTCTTCGTCGACCACGTCGAACAGCTCCACGCCCTCGGCGCGCCATTCGGCCTCCATGGCCGACTTGCGCTCGAGGCGCTCCTTCTCCTGCTCGGCCAGCTTCTTGGCCTGGTCGAAGGCCTGGCGCTCGATCGCCGACTCCTTGTCGTGCCGGATGCGGTCGATCTCCTGCTCGAGCTTCTTGTAGTCGGGCGGGGTGGTCATGCGCCGGATGCGCAGGCGGCTGCCGGCCTCGTCGATGAGGTCGATGGCCTTGTCCGGCAGGTACCGGTCGGCGAGGTAGCGGTCGGCGAGGTTGGCCGCGGCCACGAGCGCCTGGTCGGTGATGGTCACCGAGTGGTGCGATTCGTAGCGGTCGCGCAGACCCTTCAGGATCTCGATGGTGTGGGCGACGGTCGGCTGCTCCACCTTGATGGGCTGGAAGCGGCGCTCGAGGGCGGCGTCCTTTTCGAGGTGCTTGCGGTACTCGTCGAGCGTGGTGGCGCCGATGGTCTGCAGCTCGCCGCGCGCCAGCATCGGCTTCAGGATCGACGCCGCGTCGATGGCGCCCTCGGCCGCGCCGGCACCGACGAGGGTGTGCAGCTCGTCGATGAACAGCACGATGTCGCCGCGGGTGCGGATCTCCTTCAGGACCTTCTTCAGCCGCTCCTCGAAGTCACCGCGGTAGCGGCTGCCGGCCACGAGGGCCCCCAGGTCGAGGGTGTAGAGCTGCTTGCCGTTGAGCGTCTCCGGCACGTCGTTGGCCACGATGCGCTGGGCCAGGCCCTCGACGATGGCCGTCTTGCCGACGCCCGGCTCGCCGATGAGCACGGGGTTGTTCTTCGTCCGGCGCGACAGGACCTGCATGACGCGCTCGATCTCCTTGTCGCGTCCGATCACCGGGTCGAGCTTGGCGTCGCGGGCCAACTGGGTGAGGTTGCGACCGAACTGGTCGAGCACGGGCGAGCCCGAAGGCGTCTCCGAGGCGGAGGAGCCGGCGGTGGCGCCGACGGCCTCCTTGCCCTGGTAGCCCGACAGGAGCTGGATGACCTGCTGGCGCACCCGGGCCAGGTCGGCGCCGAGGCTCACGAGGACCTGGGCGGCCACTCCCTCGCCCTCGCGCACGAGACCGAGGAGCATGTGCTCGGTGCCGATGTAGTTGTGGCCCAGCTGCAGCGCTTCGCGTAGCGAGAGCTCGAGGACCTTCTTCGCCCGCGGGGTGAACGGCGGCGAGCCGGTCGGCGCGGTGCCCGACAGCCCGATGGTCTCCTCGACTTTTTCGCGCACCGCCTCGAGCGAGATGCCCAACTGCTCCAGGGCCTTCGCCGCGACGCCCTCGCCCTCGTGGATCAGGCCGAGGAGGATGTGCTCCGTCCCGATGAAGCTGTGGTTGAGCAGGCGTGCTTCTTCCTGCGCCAGCACCAGCACTCTTCGGGCCCGGTCAGTGAAGCGTTCGAACACCAGACCGCCCTCCTCGACGGCTCGGATACTGCACCGAGTCTACTGGCCGGTCCCCCGATCCCGGCACCAGCATCCGACCGGTCCGGACCCGACCAATTGCTCTCTTCTTACCTTCGGCATGCACGGAGCGTTCCCTAACCACATTCACATACCGTGGCCGCTCGCGCCCCACACTCCGGGAGGTCAATTCCCCAGCACAGCGCCGGTTCCCGGCGCCGGACGCCGCACCTCCGGACCCCCTCGTCCACCTGCCCCCGACGCCGGTGCGCCGATGGGCGCTTGGCCAGGGAATGCTTTCCCTTCGCGGACCGGCCGCCGCCGTCCGGGACACCTCGACGAGGTGGGTCGGCGTTGTCGGCGGCGAGGGTCCGTGACCTATCGTGCTCCTGGTGAACGCCGCCGCCCTCCTTTCTCTTCCCGGGATGGAAGCCGACCTGGCCCTCCTGGAGCCCGACCTGCGGGAATCGGTGAAATCGGGCGACGCCTTCCTCAACGAGGTCACCACCCATCTGATCGACGCCGGGGGAAAGCGGCTGCGCCCGAGCCTGGCCCTGGCCGCGGCGACCGGGGGCAGGGGCGGGGCCACCGCCGACGACCGGCAGGGCGGCGTGGCCGTGGAGCTCGTCCATCTGGCCTCGCTCTACCACGACGACGTCATGGACGAGGCCACCATGCGGCGCAACGTCGAGAGCGTGAACGCCCGGTGGGGGAACCTCGTGGCCATCGTGGCGGGCGACTTCCTCCTCGCCCGCTCGGCCGAGATCGCCGCCTCGCTCGGCACCGAGATCGCCGCGCTCCTGGCCCGGACGCTCGGCCTGCTGTGCGAGGGCCAGGTGGCCGAGGTGCGCGCCGCCTTCCAGGTGGAGCGGACCGAGGCCCAGTACGTGGACGCCATCGCCGGCAAGACGGCCGCCCTCATGTCCACCTCGTGCCGGATTGGCGCCCTCACCGGCGGCCGCCCCCGCCACGAGGTCGACGCGCTCACCTCCTTCGGGCGCAGCTTCGGCATGCTCTTCCAGCTGCGCGACGACATCCTCGACGTGGTCGCCACCGACGAGGAGCTGGGCAAGCCGGCCGGCCAGGACCTGGCCGAGGGGATCTACACGCTGCCCACCCTGCTGGCGCTGCGCGACCCCGCGGTCGGACCGGAACTGCAACCGCTGCTGGGCCGGCCCCTCGGACAGCCCGAACGCGACAAGGCCAAGGCCATGGTGGCGGCGTCCCCCGCCATCGCCGGGAGCGTCGACTTCGCCCAGCGCTACGTGCAGGAGGCGACCGCCGCGCTCGAAGCGGTACCGGAACCGCATCTGGCGAAGGCGCTCGGCTCCTTGGCCGAGGGTCTGCTCGACGACCTGCCGGCAGCCCGCGCCTGACCCGGAGGTCCGCGCCGCTCAGCGCTCGGGACGGAGCGTCGGGAAGGCGATGACCTCGCGGATGTTCGCCACATCGGCGAGCAACATCACGAGCCGGTCGATGCCGATCCCGAGCCCTGCCGTCGGCGGCAAGCCGTACTCGAGCGCCCGCAGATAGTCCTCGTCGATCATCATCGCCTCGTCGTCTCCGGCCGCGCGCGCCGCGGCCTGCGCTTCGAACCGGCTGCGCTGGTCGTCGGGGTCGACGAGCTCGGAGAAGGCGTTGGCCAGCTCACGCCCGGCCACGATGGCTTCGAAACGCTCGGCCAGATCCGGGTCGTGGCGGTGCCGGCGGGCGAGCGGGGACACCTCGGCCGGGAAGTCGGTCACGAACACCGGGCCCCACAGCTGCGGCTCGGTCGTCTTCTCGTAGAGCTCGAGCAGGAGCTTGCCCGGGCCCCACGACGCGTCCACGGTGCCTCCGGCCGCCTGCAGGCGCCGGCGCAACTCGTCGGGCGGGGTGTGCACGTCCGCGTGCTCGCCGGTCGCCTCGGTGACGAGCTCGCTCATGGTTGCCCGTCGCCAGGGCGGGGACAGGTCGAGTCCCCGCCCGCCGTACTGCAGGACCGTGGTCCCGCACAGGTCGCGTGCGAGCTCGGCCACGAGCTCTTCGACGAGCACCTGGAAGTCCCCGTAGTCGGCGTAGGCCTGGTACAGCTCGAGCATCGTGAATTCCGGGTTGTGGCGCGGCGAGAGCCCCTCGTTGCGGAACACCCGCCCCACCTCGTACACCTTGTCGAACCCGCCCACGACGAGGCGCTTCAGGTAGAGCTCGGGCGCGATGCGCAGATAGAGGTCGACGTCGAGGGCGTTGTGGTGGGTGACGAACGGCTTGGCCGTGGCGCCGCCGGGGATCGGGTGCAGCACCGGCGTCTCCACCTCGACGAAGCCGCGCCCGTCGAGCGACTCGCGCAGGCGGCGCACCGTGCGGCTGCGCAACAGGAGCGTCCGCCGCGCCTGCTCGTTGGCCCACAGGTCGACCTCACGCTGGCGGAAGCGCGTCTCGATGTCGGTGACGCCCTTCCACTTGTCCCCGAAGGAGCGGCGCGCCTCGGCGAGCAGCACCCAGGACTGCACCTGCACCGAAAGCTCCCCCTTGCGGGTCTTCACGACCTTGCCCCGGGCCCCCACCCAGTCGCCGAGCGACAGCTTGGCGAAGTCGTCGAAGTCCTCGGTCACCTTGGCCAGCGCGAAGAGCTGCACGTGTCCGTCGCCTGCCGGGCCCGAGCCGTCGTGGAGGGTGGCGAAGGCCAGGCGGCCCTGGGGCCGCACGAGCATGACCCGTCCGGCCACCGACACCACGTCGTCGGTCTCCTCGCCGGCGCCGAGATCGCCGTAGGCGACCTGCAGTCCGGCCGCCTCGTGGGAGCGGTCGAAGCGGTACGGGACCTCGGCCATGGCGCTGCAGGCTAGCAACGGGGCCCGGCGGCCCCGCCGGGTCAGGGCTTGACGTTGCGCTCGTAGACGAGCCGCAGACCGTGCAGGGTGAGCCAGGGCTCGCGGTGCTCGATGGTCTGCGACAGCGGCGCCACCACCTCGGACAACCCGCCGGTGGCGACGACGCTGCAGCGGCCGAGCTCGTCCATGATGCGCCGGCACATGCCGTCCACCTGGGAGGCGAACCCGTAGAGCGCGCCCGACTGGATCGACTCGATGGTGGACTTGCCGATGACGCTGCGCGGCTCGACCAGCTCCACCCGGCGCAGGGCGGCGGCGTGGTGGAAGAGGGCGTCCATGGAGATGGCGATGCCGGGGGCGATGGCGCCGCCCAGGTACTCGCCGGCCGACGAGATGGCGTCGAAGGTCGTGGCCGTGCCCAGGTCGACCACGATGCAGGGCCCGCCGTAGAGGTCGTAGGCGCCGATGGCGTTGGCGATGCGGTCCGCGCCCACCTCCTTCGGGTTGTCGTAGAGGATCGGCATTCCCGAGCGCACGCCGGGCTCGAGCACCACGCACGGGACGCGGAACCACCGGCTCGCCATCTGCCGGAGCGCGCTCGTCACCCGCGGCACCGACGAGGTCACGGCGATGCCGCTCACCACGTCCTCCACGTCCATCCCGTCGAGGTCGAGCAGCTGCGAGATGAGCAGCGCGTGCTCGTCGGGTGTGCGGTCGTCGACCGTGGACAGCCGCCAGTGATGGGCCAGCCCGACCGGCTCGGGCGGGACGGGCGGAGCCGGCCGGCTTCCTTCGGGCGGCTCGTCGCCGGGACCGAGGCTGAAGAGCCCGATCACCGTCTCGGTGTTGCCCACGTCGATGGCCAGCAGCACGGTCAGCGCTCCTTCAGGTCGAGCCCGAGGTCGAGCACGGGCGCAGAGTGGGTGAGGGCCCCGACCGACAGAAGGTCGGCGCCGGCTGCTGCATAGGCGGGTGCGGTGTCGAGGGTGAGTCCGCCCGACACCTCGACGAGGACGCCGCCGCCCGACGAGCGGGCGTTGTGGGCCCGTACGGTGGCGACGCACGCCGCCACCTCGTCGGGCGTCATGTTGTCGAGCATCACCACGGTGGCGCCGGCCTCGAGCGCCTGGTCGAGCTGGGCGGCCCGATCGCATTCGACCTCCACCATGCGCCCCGGCCAGCGATCGCGGGCACGGTGCACGGCGTCGGCGATGGTGAGGCCGCCGAGGTGGTTGTCCTTCACGAGCACGGCGTCCGACAGGGTGGCCCGGTGGTTGTGCCCGCCTCCGGCCCGGACGGCCGCCTTCTCGAGGGCGCGCAGCCCCGGGGTCGTCTTGCGGGTGTCGAGTATCCGGCACGCCGGGTTGGCGGCGGTCACGGCGTCGACGAAGCGGCGAGTGAGGGTGGCGACCCCCGACAGGTGGCAAAGGAAATTGAGCGCGGTGCGCTCGGCGGTGAGGAGCGAGCGCAACGGGCCCTCGACCTCGGCCACCACCGACCCCGGTTTGACGGCGCTTCCGTCGCTCAGGTGCCACTGCACCCTCACCGCCGGGTCGACCTGGGCGAAGGCCTCGAGCGCGCAGAGCCGCCCGGCCACCACGCCGGTCGACCGGGCCACGACGGCGACGGCGCCGTGCACGTCGGCCGGCACGAGAGCGGCGGTGATGTCCCCGAGGGGACCGAGGTCCTCGGTGAGAGCCCGAGTCACCGCCTCGCGCGCCGCGCCGGCGGGGGGATCGACAGGTGAGTCGTCGCCGCGAGCGCCGGGCGCGATGTCGCTGCGAGCCGCGCTCATCGGGACACCCCCGCCGCTCCGTGGACGAGCCGGCAGCGCCAGGCCGGGTCGTCGGCCGGGAAGTCGACCCGTGCGTGCGCGCCGCGCGTCTCCAGGCGGGCGGTGGCGGCGCGCAGCAGCGCCCTCGCCAAGGCGACCAGGTTGGTGACCTCACCGGCGGCCACGCCGGGGGTGCCGGCGACCGCCGCGCCGACCTCGTCGGCAGTGGCGGCGGCCGAAGCGAGCGAAGCGGCCGACCGGAGCACGCCGGCGCCCTCGGTCATCGCCCACTGCAGCTGCTCGCGCAGCTTGGCCGGGTCCCCCTGCCCATCGCCCACGCCAGCGGCCGCCGCACCGGCACCGGGGACGACCTCCCCATCGGCATCGGCATCCGCGCCGGCAGCGTCGAGGACGCGACAGGAGATGGTGGTCTCGTGGCCGAGCAGCGCCGCCATGACGCCGGTGGGCGCCGGACCGTGCCGGCCGCGCGCGATCGCCTCGGCCAGTCGGGCGCCGAAGACCATGCCCTCGAGCAGCGAATTGGAGGCGAGGCGGTTGGCGCCGTGCACCCCGGTGCACGCAACCTCCCCGGCGGCCCACAACCCCGGCACCGCGCTGGCGCCGTCGAGGTCGGTGACGACCCCGCCGGACAGGTAATGGGCGGCCGGCGCGATCGGCAGCCAGTCGACCGCGGGATCGAGACCGGCCCCGCGCAGCGACGCGGCCAAGGTGGGGAACCGCTCGTCGAACGCCTCCAGGCCGGTGGCGTCGAGCCACAGGTGGGTGGTGCGCTCCCTCGCCATGCGCTCGGCCATGGCTCGGCTGACGACGTCGCGGGGGGCCAGCTCGTCCACGAACCGCTCCCCGGCGGCGTCGCGCAACAGGGCACCGTGGCCGCGCAGGGCTTCCGACAGCAGCGGCCGGGGCATGGCCGGATGGTGCAGCGCGGTCGGGTGGAACTGGAAGAACTCCACGTCGGCCACGGGCACGCCGGCCCGCAGGGCCATGGCGATGCCGTCGCCGGTCGCCTCGCGTGGATTGGTGGTGACGGCATAGAGCTGTCCGGCCCCACCGGTGGCGAGCACGACGTGCCCGGCCCGCACCACGTGACGCGTCCCCGAGGGGTCGAGGGCCACGACGCCGGTGCAGGCGCCGTCCTCGATCACGAGATCGAGGGCGAACCACTGCTCGAGCACGGCCGCGGCGCTGCTCCGCACGGCGGCGACGAGCGCCCGCTCGACCTCGGCACCGGTGGCCGCGCCACCGGCGTGGAGCACGCGCGCCTCGGAATGACCACCCTCACGGGCGAGGGCCAGA
>DASRBM010000543.1:0-2076 GCA_035653635.1 Acidimicrobiales bacterium
CCGTGGAGCTCCTCCCCGACTGCAGGTGGGTCCACTCGGACTACGTCGGAGTCGACGACCTCCCGCTCCAGATGCTCGCCGACCGGGGCATCACCCTCACGAACGGAGCCGGGATCTCGACCGGCCCCATCGCCGAATGGATCGTCCTGGCCCTCCTCGCCGCGGCCAAGCAGCTGCCGCGCTTCGTCCGACAGTCGGACCGGGGGCAGTGGGAGGTGGGACCGACGCTGGCCGAGCTCGCCGGATCGGTCGTGGTACTGCTCGGCCTGGGCGCGATCGGCACCCGGGCCGCTTCCCTGCTCGCTCCCTTCGGTGTGACCATCCGAGGATGCTCCAGGCAGCCGCGGTCGGGCCCGGTGCCCGGTGTCGACGAGTTGTTCGCCGGTCCGCAGTGGCGGCGGGCGGTCACCGGAGCCGACTACCTCGTGAGCACGCTGCCGCTCACGGCCGACACGGCCGGGCTCCTCGACGCCGACATCTTCGCCGCCATGAAGCCCGGCGGGTGGGTGGTGAACGTGTCGCGCGGCGGCGTCGTCGACGAGGCGGCGCTGCTGCAGGCACTCGACTCGGGACATCTCGGGGGCGCGGTCCTCGACGCGTTCCGGGAGGAGCCGTTGCCGGCGGCGAGCCCGTTGTGGGCAAGGCCGGACGTGCTCGTGCTGCCCCACGTCACCTGGTCGAGCGCGCACGCGCTCGACGACTTCACCTGGCGCTTCGCCGACCAGCTGCGCCGATTCGCCGACGGCTTGCCGCCGGCCGACGTCGTCGATCTCACCGCCGGGTACTGAGCCCCGTGCGCGGCCCCGGCCGCCTCTACATCGGCGTCGGCCACGACGGTCCGGTGTGGGCCGCTGCAGAGCAGGCGATGCTCGTGCTCGGCCCGCCGCGATCGGGCAAGACGTCTGGCATCGTCGTGCCCACCGTGCTCGGCGCCGAGGGACCCGTCGTCTCAACCTCGACCAAGCCCGACGTCCTGCAGGTGACGGCCGCGGCCCGCGGGCGACGGGGCCCGTGTCTGCTCTTCGATCCGAGCGGCACGGTGGAGCCGCCGCCCGGCGTGGAGGTCGTGCGCTGGTCGCCGGTGCAGAGCGCGGCCACATGGGACGACGCGCTGCTCGTGGCCCGCGCCCTCGTCGGCGCGGCGCGGGGACAGGGATCGGACACCGCGGCGCGCACCGACCACTGGAGCGAACGGGCGGAGGCGTTGCTGGCGCCGCTGCTGCACGCCGCCCACCACAGCGGCGAGTCCCTGGCGTCGGTGCTGTCGTGGGTGGACCGCCGCCAGCCGGCTCCTGCGCTGCGCGTGCTCGACGAGTGTGGTGCGGCGGTGGCGGCCGACGGGCTCGCCGGCATCGCGGCGACCGACGAACGCGAACAGAGCGGCATCTGGTCGACCGCCTCGGGCGTGCTCTCCGCCTATCGCAGCGACGCCGCCCTGCGCAGCACGGTCGACCCGGACTTCGACGCGGCCCTGTTCTGTGCATCGGACGCGACCCTCTACGTCTGCGCCACCGGTCGTCACCAGGCCCGGGTGGCGCCCCTCGTGGTCGGGCTGCTCACCGACATCCGCAGCGCCGCCTACGAGCAGGCCGCGCTGGACAGCGCAACGGGCACGGGCCCGGCACCGGCGACGCCCAGCGGGCGGGACCGGGCCCCGGTCGTGTTCGCCCTCGACGAGGTGGCGAACATCGCCCCCATCCCGGACCTGCCGGCCATGGTGAGCGAGGGCGGCGGGCAGGGGGTGCTCACCCTGGCCTGCCTGCAGGACCTGTCGCAGGCCCGGACCCGGTGGGGCCCGGCGGCCGACGGCTTCCTGTCTCTTTTCGGCACCACCGTGGTGCTCGGGGGGATCGGCGACACGCGCACGCTCGAGGCGCTGTCGGTCCTCGCCGGAGAAGAAGAGGTGTGGACGCGGTCGGTCAGTGGCCCGCTGCCGGGCTCCACCGGCGGCGGTGCGCTGCGCCGGGCGATCGCCGGACGACGGTCGTGGTCCCGGCCGGAGCCGGCGCCGCCCACGATGTCGGTGACCTCGCGCCGTCAGCGCCGCCTCGCCCCTGACGTGATCGGCCGGGGAGA
>DASRBM010000544.1:0-3852 GCA_035653635.1 Acidimicrobiales bacterium
CCCACACGTCGGTGCCCGACGTCGGCGCCAGCCGGCCACCGAGATCGGGGCCGCACGGTCCGTCGCCGACGGTGAAGGTCCGGCCGGCGTCGGACGAGCGGGCTTCCACGTCGTGCGCGGCGCTGGCCACGGCCGACGGCGCGCCGATCAACCACAGGTCGGCGCCGTGCATCTGCAGGTCCACGTTCGGTGCGCCCGGGGTGAAGGGAAGGGGCGCGCTCGTGAAGGCGTCGGACGACACCGGGGACCGGGCGAGGGCCCATCCCGAACAGGGAGGGTTGGCCGTCGCCACGCAGGTGGCGGTCACCACCGTCACCTGGCCGGCACCGGTGGCGAAGGCGAGGACGTCGCCCACCGCGACCGGCCGCCATGTGGCGCCGCCGTCGTGGGTGGAGAAGAGCGACGCCGTCTGGATCACGAAGGCGTAGCCGTCCCTGTCGTCGGCGAAGCGCAGTGTCGGATCCGACGAGGTGCCCGAGCCGTCACCGGGTACCGCAACGGCGGGACTCGGAACCGACACGAAGGTGGCGCCCCCGTCGGTGGTGCGCACGATCACCGGACACCGGCGCGTCCCGCACGGTGCGTCGCCGAGGACCCAGTAGTGATCTTCGCTCACGGCCGAAAAGGACAGCGGGTCGAACCCGCTCGGCACCGGTCCCCCGACGGGCACGGGGGCGACCGTGGCGGTCGGCGGGCGCGTGGTGGTCGTGGTCGGCTGCTTCGCCGGTCCGCCGCAGGCACCGAGCAGCAGTGCAGCCGCAGCCGTCACGAGCCCGGCCCTGGCGACCCCGACGCCCATCGCCCTCGAGCGTACCGATCGTCCCGTGCGGGAAGGGGACCGACATGGACGACCGCCAGGACCCGGCCGGCGAAGGCGTGGAGGAGCTGCCGCTCGACGGTGGTCCCTACGCCGAGACGGTGGACGTGGACGACGCGCTGGCCGAGGAGGGCCAAGCGGGGGACACCCCTGCGGCCGAGCGGTGACGCTCAGCTCACGCCGAAGCTGCTGAGCTCCTGCCCGGTGGCGTCGGCCAGGCAGCGCCCGGCGGCGTCGGCCGGCAGCGGGCGGCTCAGGTAGTACCCCTGGGCCTGGGCGCAACCAAGGCGGGCCAGGCGGTTCCACACGCTCTCGGTCTCGACGCCTTCGGCCAGCACGGCCAGTCCGAGACGGCGGCCGAGCTCCACGACCGACGACACGATCGTCTCGTCGGCCGGGCTGGTGGCGATGTTCGCCACCAGGCTCCGGTCGATCTTGATCTTGTCCACCGGCAGCTGGGCCAGGTACGACAGCGACGAGTAGCCGGTGCCGAAGTCGTCGAGGGCGACCGACACGCCGGTCGAGCGCAGCTCGTCGAGCACGGCCCGGGCGCGATGGGGGTCGGCCAGGAGCACCCCTTCGGTGATCTCGAGCTCGAGCCCGCGGGCGGGGACGCCGTGGCGCTGCAGCAGCGACGCCACCACGCCGGGCAGCCAGCTGCCCTGCAGGGCCTCGGCCGGCAGGTTCACCGACACGAACACGTCGTGGCCGGCGTGACGCCACGCGTGGCACTGGGCCAGCGCCAGGTCGAGGACACGCTCGGTGAGGGGTCGCATGAGACCGGCCCGCTCCGCCACCGGCAGGAACTCGGCCGGCGGCAGCATGCCGAGGGCGGGGTGGTCCCAGCGCACGAGGGCCTCCATGCCGCGCACGCGGCCCGTCGGCACGTCGGCGAGGGGCTGGAAGTGGCACACGATCTCACCGCTGTGCAGTGCGTCGCGCATCTCCGACGCCATGGTGAGCTTGCTCACGTCGACGCGGTCCTTGTCGGCGGTGAAGGCCTCCACCCGCGTCCGTCCCTGCTTCGCCTCGTACATGGCCGCGTCGGCCCGGCTGAGGAGGAGATCCGGGTCGACACCGTGGTGCGGGTAGAGGGCGATGCCGATGCTGGCCTGCGGGGTGATCGACAGACCGTGCAGGGTGATCGGCGCCTCGACCGCCTCGCACAGCCGCACGGCGACGCGCCGGGCGCCGTCGAGGCCGTCGGTGTTGGGGAGCACCACCGCGAATTCGTCGCCGCCGAGGCGGGCGAGGGTGTCGGATTCGCGCAGCACCGACCGGAGCCGGGTGGCGACCTCGCACAGGAGGTGGTCGCCCTCGGCGTGGCCGAGCGTGTCGTTCACGTCCTTGAAGCGGTCGAGGTCGATGACGAGCAGGGCCACGCTCTCATCGCGCCGGTGCCCGTCGGCCAGAGCCAGCTGCAGGCGGTCGCGGAACAGCGTGCGGTTGGCGACACCGGTGAGTGCGTCGCGCAGGGCCAGGCGCTCGTTCTCCTGAGCCTGGCGGCGCAGGCGCAGCGAGGCGCGGATGACGATCGGGAACAGACAGGCCCACAGCGCGAGAAGCCCGATGGCGAGCTGCAGCTCCACCTCGTTGACGCTGCGGGTGATCGAACGTTCGAAGGTGGCGAAGGGCGCGAACGACTGGACGGCCCCGATGATGTGCCCTCCCAGTCGGATGGGCACCGTCGTCTCGATGGCGGTCTGGCCGAAGGTGTTGCCGGCGAAGCTCGGTGGCACGAGCACGGTCACGTCACGGCCGGCGAGCGCCGAGCGCACGTCGTGCGACACGGTGACCTTCTTCCCGATCAGCTTGCTGTCGGTGGAGTAGAAGACCTGGCCGGTGGGGCTCCACGCGGTCACGGTGGCGATCTTCGAGTTGGTGCCGAACTCGATGCTGTAGAAGCGCGACACGACCGAGTTGATGCTCTGGGCCTGCGCCGTGGTGGTGCCCTGGTGCAGATTGACCCCGGCGAGCAGCGTGGTCGCCATGGCATCGACCGACAGCTCGTCGGATCGTGCTTCGCTGGCCAGGTACTGGTTGGTGACGACGGTGCGGACCGTGTAGCTGAGGACGAGCCCCAGCGCCACGAGCGGCACCAGGCTGAGCACCGCGAATTGCGGTACGAGCGCCATGGCCCGCCGTCGGGTGACCCGCCGTCTGTCTCGAAGCTTTCTCGCGCCCATGACCCGCCTCGCGTGGACCGCAGTGACCCCCGTCGGGGTGTGTGACCTATCGGGCGGCCGGATGGCGGCACTGAAGGACCGGTCGGGGGTGACCGCGGGTTTCGTGCCTGGCATGCGGCACAACGGATGCACAAACCGCGGGGTGCGGCCGTCGTTCGCGCCGGCCGTGCCCCGGGTAGGTCGATTGCGCGAGCAAGCACGACAGGGAGGTCTGCTGTGGCGAACGAACTCTCCGGCAAGACGATCGCGTTCCTGGTGGCCAACGAAGGTGTGGAGCAGGTGGAGCTGACCCGGCCGTGGCAGGCGGTGGAGAAGGCAGGCGGCACGCCGGTGCTCGTGGCCCCGAAGGCGGAGGAGGTCCAGGCCTTCAACCATCTCGACAAGGCCGACACCTTCGGGGCGACGAAGACGACGAAGGACCTGCGCGTCGGCGACGTCGACGGCATCGTGCTTCCCGGGGGCGTGGCCAACCCCGACCAGCTGCGGACGGACGAGGCGGCCGTGTCGTTCGTGCGGTCGTTCTTCGAGGCGGGTAAGCCCGCCGCGGTCATCTGCCACGGCCCGTGGACGCTCGTCGAGGCCGGCGTCGTGCGCGACCGCATCCTCACGTCGTGGCCGAGTCTCAGGACCGACATCACCAATGCCGGCGGCTCCTGGGTGGACGAGCAGGTCGTCGAGTGCACCGGGGGCCCGAACACGCTCGTGACGAGTCGCAAGCCCGACGATCTCGACGCCTTCTGCGCCAAGCTGGTCGACGTCTTCGCCCGCGGCGCCCGGTCGGCCGCCGCCTGAGTCGCAGGGGGACGCGCGAGGGGCGCCGTCGTGTGACGGCGCCCCTCGGCTGCACCA
>DASRBM010000545.1:0-5421 GCA_035653635.1 Acidimicrobiales bacterium
GGGGTCCCCGTGGGCGGGATCGGCACCGGCGCCTTCATGCTCAACCTGTCGGGCAGCTTCGGTCCCTGGCACATGGACGTCGGTGGCGACGACTCGATCGGGTCGCGCTGGGGCTCGGATCTGAACGGCGGGCTCGAGCACCGCTTCCTCTCCCAGGCCGCCTTCCATCTGCGCGTCGCCACACCCCAGGGGGTCGCCGTGCAGACGCTCGCCACCGAGGACGTGCTCCCGGCGTGGCCCCGCATGCAGCCGGGCCAGGGTGTCTACTCGGCCCTCTTCCCCCTCGCCTGGTTCGAGTACGAGGGTCTGCCCGTGGACGCCGCGCTCAAGCAGGTGTCGCCATTCGTGGCCCGCGACGAGCGTCGCTCGTCGCTGCCCGCGGGACTGTTCCAGCTGGGCGTGTCCAACTCGAGCGGGGAGCACGTCGTCGTCGACTGCATGTTCAGCTTCCCCAACGCCCCCTACCGCCTTCCCACGGCGCAGTACCAGTACCCGCGCACGGGCCTGCGTTCGCGCCCCGTGCGCCAGGGCGACGTGGTGGGCGTCCGGTTGCAGGCGGAGTCGCCCGACAACGTGGCGGTCACGCAGATGACCGAATGGGTCATCGCCGCCGCCGGACCACGCGGGTCGCGCGTCACCTACACCGAGGACTGGGCCGCGGATGGCGACGGATCGGATCTGTTCGCCGTCTTCGCCCGGGACGGGACGCTGCCCGACGCGCCGATCGACGGCCGGGGGCTCGGGCTCGCCGGCGCCGTGGCGGTGTCGTTCTCCCTGGCTCCCGGCGCGCGCCAGGCCGCCACCTTCGTGCTGGCGTGGGACTTCCCCGTGGTGCAGTTCCGCGATCCCGTCGACGGCACCCGCTGGTGGAAGCGGTACACGGAGTACTACAGCGGTCCGTACCGGGGCTGGCCCATCGCCAAGGACGTGCTCGCCGACGCGACGGCCATCGAACGCGGCGTCGACGCCTGGTGGAAACCGGTCGCCGAGGACGCCACCTATCCGGTGTGGTTGCGCCAGGCCGCGCTCAACGAGCTGTACTACGACGTCTTCGGCGGCGTGTTCTGGGAGAACGGTTGCATCACGAAGCCCAAGCGTTTCGGCCGGCGACCGGGTCAGCACCTCTACTTCACGCTCGAGAACGAGGCCTTCCGCGACTGTGAGAGCTTCGACGTGCGTCACTACGAGACGCGACACCTGTTGCAGCTGTTCCCGAACATCGAGCGCGACGTGCTGCTCGGGTGGGCGGACTTCATCGACGCCGATCCCCTCGGGCGCACGCCACACGACGCCGGATCGCCCGTGGACGATCCGTGGTTCGTGCCCGGGCAGTACGCCGCGACGCGCCCGCACGAAGCCCCCTTCCAGGTCGACTGGCTCGACCTGCCGGCCAAGTTCGTGCAGCAGGCGCACGCCTACTGGCACTACACCGGCGACGGCGACTTCGGCGCCGCCGTCTACCCCGCGGCGCGCAAGACCCTGCTGCACCTGCTCGGGCGGGACCTCGACGGCGACGGCATCCCCGACGCGGCCGGGTTCTGCACCACCTACGACGCCATCGCCATGTACGGCGCCGCCACCTATGTGGCCGGCCTCACCATCGGCGCCTGCGAGGCGCTGGCGGATCTGGCGGTGGCCTTCGGCGCCCCCGACGACCAGTCCCGCTTCTCGGCGGCGGCCGACACCGCGCGGGCGTCGGCCGAGTCGCTGCTGTGGGTGGAGGACCCCGGCTACTACCGCCTCGACACCGGCGGGCCGCTGTCGGCCGCGCTCATGGCCGACGCCCTGTGCGGGCAGCGCTACGCCGCCGCGTCGGGTCTGCCCGACGTGCTGCGGACCGATCGCATGGCCCGGCACCTCGCGCTGGTGCACGCCCGCAACCTCGTGGCCGTGGCCGACGGGCGCTACGGCGTGGTCAACGCCACCCACGAGGGCGCCCTCGATCTCGGCCTGCAGGCGCGAGCCGTGTGGCCCGGGGGCTCGTACTTCGTCGGCGCCACCATGTTCCAGGTGGGCACGGCGGTGCACGACGCGGGCCTCGTGAGCGGCGCCTTCGACTGTGGGTACGGCGTCTACCGGACGACCTACGAGGACGACGCCACCGCCTTCTGGTTCGACACGCCCGCCTTGTGGGTGCCCGAGACGCCCTTCCGGTACCGGGCGGCCGCCTATCAGCGCAGCCGCGCCGCCTGGGAGCTGCTCGTGGCGGTGAAGGACCCGTTCCCACCCGGGTGGTCGCCGCGTTGAGCACCGGCGCCGTCGGGCGCGAACCACCGTCCGGGCGCCGGACCGGGACAAGATAGGGCGTGCCGCCTCCCGACCCCGACGACGCGCTCGGCGGCCGGTTGCTCGTGGCCGCGCCGGCGCTCTCCGATCCGAACTTCGAGCGCACCGTGGTGCTGCTGCTCGAGCACGGGGATCCGGGCGCGGTGGGCGTCGTGCTCAACCGTCCCATGCACGTGGAGGTGGGCGAGATCCTGGGGCCGTGGGAGGAGATGGCCCGGCGGTACCCACCCGGTGTCGTGTTCTCGGGGGGCCCGGTGTCGCCCGACGCCATCATCGGGCTGTCGCGCCCGGCCGAGGGACTGTCGGGCGATCCGCGCTGGCGGGCGGTGGTGGAGGACGCCGGTGTGGTCGACCTGGCCGTGGCGCCCGAGGAGCAGCCCGTCGCGCTCGTAGGCGCCCGCCTCTTCTCCGGCTACGCGGGGTGGGCGGAGGGGCAGCTCGAGCAGGAGATCGACGAGGGCTCGTGGTTCGTGCTCGAGGCGCTCGCGGCCGACGTGTTCGCCGACGAACCCGGCCAGCTGTGGCACGACGTGCTCCAGCGCCAGGGCGGACGGCTCGCCATGCTGGCGAGCTACCCGCCGAGCCCGTCGGTCAACTGACCGCCGGCGCCCGCCGGTCGTCAGCCGGCTACGCCGGCCAGGGCCAGGAACTCCTCGGGCTGCGCGGGGCGGCCGAAGAGGTAGCCCTGCGCCTGGTCAACGCCGATGGCTGCGAGTGTGGCCCGCTGGCTCTCGGTCTCGACACCTTCGGCCACCACCGTGAGGCCGAGGGCGTGCGCCACGCGTGTCACGGAGTCGACCAGTACCCGGTCGGCGGGATGTCGGTCGACACCGATCACGAACGAGCGGTCGATCTTCACGATGTCGACCGGCAGTGACTTCAGGTAATTGAGGGCGGAGAAGCCGGTGCCGAAGTCGTCGATGGCGAGCTTCACGCCGAGGCGGCGCAACCGCACCAGCTGCTCGTAGCGCGAGAACTCGCCCTGCACCGCCACGAGTGCGGTCTCGGTCAGCTCCAGGCACAGCTGGCGCGGGTTGACGGCCGCGGCGCCGCACACCCGTTCGACGTCCTCGGCCAGGCCGCTCTGGGCCAGCTCCAGGGGGGACATGTTCACCGACAGGAGCAGCCCCGGAGACCGGCGCAGGGCGGTGGCGACGTCGCGCAGCGCCTTCGTCCGCACCATGGCGCCGAGCGCCGACACCAGGCCGGTCTCCTCGAGCACGGGGACGATGGTGGTCGGGCCGGGCAGGCGCTCGTGGTCGTCGGGCCAGCGGAGGAGGGCCTCGCACCCGGTGACCTGTCCGCCTCGCAGCTGCACGAGCGGCTGGTAGTGCAGGACGAACTCCTCGGCCCGGAATGCCCGGATGATCTGCTGGCGCTCCTTGAACTGCGCCCGCACGTTGGCTCGCAGCATCTCGTCGAAGACGACCGTCGTCTGCTGGTGCGGGCGCCGGCGCTCGGCCTCGTGGAGGGCCACGTTGGCGTCGTACACGGAACGACCGGCGTCGCCGTGGTGGTCGGCCACCTTCACCCCGATGCTCGCCGGCACCTGCACGGTGCCGAGCCCCTCCACCATGAGCGAGCGCGCCAGCGCCTGCTCCATGGCGCGGGTGGAACGGCGCAGATGCGACATGTCGGCGACGGTGGCGACCAGGCCGATGAGGCCCGGCGCGAGCTCGACGACGGCGTCGTCCGGATCGAGCAGGTCCCGCAGCCGGCTCATGCACCGCCACGTCACCTGCCGGCCGACATCCGAACCGGCGGCGGCGGCGAGCTCGTCGACGCCGTTCAGGCTCACGAGTGCGACGATGCAGTAGCGCCGCGCGCCCCTGGCGCGCTCGATGCCGTGCAACACCAGTGACTCGAACCCGAAGGAGTCGGGCGTCGCCGATGTCCCCGGTGGACGCCAGCTCCTGTCTTCGGCCATGTCCACCTCGGCAGCCGCCCCCTTGCGTGCACGCCGCCCCACTCGCTGTCGTGAGGGCAACGCTGCGGTGGGGCAATTGTTACGCGTGAGGTGAAGGAAACCGGCGTGTCAACGCAATGGTTGGGCGGCGGTTGTGCGCCGCCGGGCGGCCGTCCGCGGCGCGGCGGGGACGCGGCCCTACGATCGTCGCATGGGCGGCACGCCCTACGACCGGCTCGGTCCTGCGGCGCGGCTCCCCGAGACCCGGCGCGCGACGGACGACGACATCGACGTGCTGGTCGACGTCCTCGTGCGGGCCTTCGACGACGACCCCGTCGCCTGTTTCCTCTTCCGTACCGACGCCCGGCGCCGACGCGGGCTCCGGCGCTTCTTCGGCATCCAGCTGCGCCACCTCTACCGGGAGCACGGCGAGGTGTGGACCACGCCGGATCTGGCCGGTGCGGCCCTGTGGGCGGCGCCCGGTCGAAGCCACGGCAGCTGGCGCGATCTGTGGCACCTGTCGCCGATGCTCCGGGACCTGCTCGCCCTCGGGCCCCTCCTGCCCGACGCCACCCGCCTGCTCTCCCACGTGGACCGGGTGCGGCCGCGCCAGCCGCACTGGTACCTCGCCACCCTCGGCACCGATCCGCCGCGCCAGGGGCGCGGGACAGGGTCGGCGCTCCTCCAGCGCGTCCTCCCGCGCCTCGACACCGAGGGGCTCCCCGCCTATCTCGAGTCGTCGAAGGAGCGCAACGTCCCGTTCTACGCCCGCCACGGCTTCGAGATCGTGGGCGACTACGACGTGCCCGGGGCGCCGCACATGTGGTTCATGTGGCGCGATCCGAAGCCGCCGCGCTGAACGCGGGTGCGCGCCTCAGCCGTTGGGGACGCCGACGACGCGCAACGAGCCCTCGGCCCGCGACATCGCCGCCGGCGACATGGAGCGGATCCCCTCGGGCAGGTGATCGGGCAACGTGAGCAGCCGCCGTAGCACGTCGAGCACGGCGCGGGTGGGGGCGGACGGCATGCCCCGGGTGCGCTGCGCCAGTCCGACCTTCCTGTTGGGCAGCCCGTCGACGGCGACCAGTCGGAAGCGCGGCCGGAGATGCGGCGGCACGGCGGTGGCGGGCAGCACGGCCGGCCCGTAGCCCTCGAACGTCAGGGTGGCGATGAGGCGCACCCCGTCGAGCTCGGCCCTCGGGAGCAGACGCACGCCGGCGGGCTTGGTC
>DASRBM010000546.1:0-3182 GCA_035653635.1 Acidimicrobiales bacterium
AGCTTCGTCATGTACTCGCAGTTGCCGGGACCCGTGGGCGACGCCGTGCGGTCGGCGAAGTCGATGGTGTGGCTGCCGAGCAACCCGGCCGCATCGAAGTTGTGGATGCCCGACAGGGCGGTCACGAGCTTGGCCTGTGTCGGGTTGGACCCTGCCGCCTGCAGCCCGTCGACGAGCAGCGCGATCGACGTGTAGCCGGCGTACTCGGCGTAGGTCGGGTCGCCGTCGACCCCCACGTCCTTCAGGTACTTCTGGAACTGCTGGGTGGCCGAGGTGTGCATCTCCACCGGCTGGAACGTGGAGATGAAGTACACGTTCTGGGCCGAGGCGAGCGCGCCGGGACCGGCCTGCTCCAGGTCGCCGCCGTAGCCGGTCGGCAACAGGGCGACCTTGATGTCGGCGCCCACCTGCCGCAGCGCGGTCACGAGCAGCAGCCCGGTGTTGGGATCGACCGACGCCGACATGCCGTCCACGCCCGCCGCCTTCATGGCCAGCGCGATGGGCTCCACGTTGGTACTGCCGAACTGGAAGCTCGCGTTGACGTAGGGCGCCTGCAGGCCGGCGTACTGGGCGGAGGCGGCCGTGGCCTCGGCCGAGTCGGCCGACTGGGGCGAGATGTTGTAGCCAAGCGTGCCGATCTTCGTGGCGCCCTGCATCTTGAAGAACTCGCCGCCCGTGGTCGCCACCTTGCTTGCGTCCACCGGACCGTATGCGGAGAACATGGTGGGCGTCGTCACCCACTCGGGACCGTCCTCGGCAACGCCCACCACCGGCACGTGCTGCTGGGCCAGGTAGCTCGAGGCCAGGAACGTGAGCGAGGACACGGCCAGCACGGCGAGCACGTGGTCCTGCTGCACGAGCTCGTGGGCGGCGGCCAGGATGGCGGTCGGCGACGTCTGCGAGTCGCGCACGATGTACTTGACCGTGAACCCGTGGTCCTTGGCGTAGAGGACGCCGGCCTTCACGCCGGTGGGCGTGGTCTTGGCGCTCGATGCCGCCGGACCGGTCAGGTCGGTGAGCACCCCGATGGTGACGGTGTTGCCGCCGCCGCCGCTCCCCGACGACGACGAACTACAGGCGGCGGCCACGAGGCCGAGAAAGGCCAACACGGCCACGAACACCTTCTTGCTCTTGTGCATTGTTGTCGGGCTCCTCCCCGCTCATGTGCTTGGGACTGCTCCAGGAAAGCTCGGCGCCGGGACGCCGAGGACGCTCCACGTCACCGGTGCCGTCAGGTGGCCGTGATCATGCCCTCACCGATGTAGTGCCGCAGGACCTCGTCCTGCGCGACGTCGGCCGAGCCGCTCCACACCACCTCACCGCGCTGCAGCACGATGCAGCGGTCGGCGAAGGCGAGGGCCCGGTGCACGTACTGCTCGATCATCACCACCGTCACGCCGGCGTCGCGGGCCCGGCTGAGTCCGTCGAAGACGACGTCGACCATGAGGGGGGCGAGTCCGAGCGACATCTCGTCCGCCACCACCAGCGTCGGCGACGCGGCGAGCGCCCGGGCGAGCGAGAGCATCTGCTGCTCCCCGCCCGACAGCAGCTCCGCCACTTGGCGCCGGCGCTGGGCCAAGGCCGGGAAGATCTCGAGCGCGGTGTCGACGGCCCCGCGCCGGGCGGCGCGGGTCGGGAGGGCGGCGGCCGCCATCTTCAGGTTGTCGACGACGGTGAGGGAGCGGAACACGCCGCGCCCTTCGGGCAGATGGACCACGCCGCGCCGGCGGATGTCATGGCCGGGACGATGCGCGATGTCCTCCCCGCCCAGCTCGATGCGCCCGCCGGCGGCGGGGACGAGCCCCGACAGGGCCCGCGCCAGGCTGCTCTTGCCGGCGCCGTTCGGGCCGAGGACGGCGAGCGCCTCGCCCGCGCCGAGCTCGAAGGACACGCCCGACAGCGCGGTGGCCTCGCCGTAGCGCACGCACAGGTCGCGCACGGCGAGCAGGGGTCCGGCCGCACCCACCGGCTCGCTCGCCCGGGTCGCTTCCGCCGGGTGTGCCGGCGACCGGTCGCCGTCGACCGCCTCCATGTCGACCACCGGCGCAGCAGCCGCGCTTCCTTCGGGCTCCTCGCCGAGGTATGCGGCGCGCACGGCGGGGTCAGCCCGCACCACGTCGGGTGACCCCGACGCGATGAGCTTGCCGAAGTCGAGCACGTTCACCGTGCTGCACAGCCGCATGACGAGGTCGACGTCGTGCTCCACGAGCAGCACCGAGATCCCCCGTTCGGTCGCCACCCGGCGCAGCGTGGCCTCGAACCGGCTGGTGTCGCCCGAGTCGAGGCCGGACGAGGGCTCGTCGAGCAGGAGCACGGACGGGTCGGTGGCGAGCGCCCGGCCGAGCTCGACCAGACGGGCGAGGCCGAGCGGCAGGCCAAGAGCCGGTTGACCGGCGATGTCGTCGAGGCCGAGCAACCCGACCAGTTCGTCGACGCTCGCCTGCTCGGTGGGGTCGATCCGGTGGAGGCTCCCCATGGTGAAGAGGTCCGCCCACACCCGCCGGCGTGCATGCTTGGCCCGGTGGGCGAGCACCAGGTGCTCGCGCACGGTCAGGTCGTGGAAGAGCTCCGGGTGCTGGAAGGTGCGGGCGAGGCCCATCTCGGCCCGCCGCTGCGGCCGGCTGGCGGTGACGTCGGTGCCGTCGAGGAAGACCCGACCCGACGTCGGGCGCAACAGTCCCGATACGACGGCGAAGAGCGTGCTCTTGCCGGCGCCGTTCGGGCCCACGAGGCCGACGATGGCGGCCGGCGGCACCGCCAGGTCGACGCCGTCCACGGCCACGACGCCACCGAAGCGGACGGTGACCGCCTCGCATGACAGACGCGGCGCGAGCTGCCCGGACGCAGGACGCGCACCGTTGCGGGCGGCCACGTCGGTCACGACGGCACCGTCGTGGCAGATGGCGCGCTCGACGTTTCCCCGCCCTCGGCGAGCGGCACCGGCGGCGGCGGTGCAGGGCTCGTCCCCGCGACGCCTCGTCCGGTCGTCGGCAGGAGCCGGTCGAGCAGGGCCCCGATCTGGCGGCCGGTGTGGAGGACCGCCCCTTCGGGATTGCGGGCCACGCCGACGGCGCCGAGCCCGAAGAGCACGGCCGGCACCTCGCCCCAGCGCGCCGGCACCCAGGTCTGGAAGACCCCCGGCAGCAGGGCGAAGGCCATGCCGCCGAGCGCGGCGGCGGTGA
>DASRBM010000547.1:0-3368 GCA_035653635.1 Acidimicrobiales bacterium
GAGCCGGCGAGGAAGATGGCGATCGACGCTTGGAACAGGCCCTTGCGGCCGTACATGTCGCCGAGCTTCCCCCACAGGGGAGTGGAGATCGTGGTGGTGAGGACATAGGCGGTGACCACCCATGACAGGTGGTTGAGCCCGTGGAGATCACCGGCGATGGTCGGGAGCGCGGTGGCGACGATCGTCTGGTCGAGCGAGGCGAGGATCGTCCCGAGCATGAGCGCGCCGAGGATGATCAGGATGCGCCGATGTTCGAGTGGAGCTGTCGGAGGACCGCTCAGCGCCTCGTCACCGCTCCCCGGTCCACCGGCGTCGACGGTCTCCACTTCGGTACTCACGGATTTGCGACCCCCCACGACCGGCGAACCGCTGTCGATCGTAGGGCCTCACCTCGGCCCGGCGATCACGACCGGCCACCGGAGGCGCCAGCCGCGCGTGGCCGCCGGCCGCCAGCCGTGGTCGGGGATCAGTGGCAGTAGCCGTAGGGGTCGATGACCGTGCCGAGTCCATCGGGGATCGAGGTCCCCAGGTAGCGGGCCCGCAGCACCCACGAGTTGTGCGCCTCGTTCATGTACGCGGCCGGGCACGGGACCTCGATCCCGATGGTCCCCGTGACGGTCCCATTCGAATAGAGGGCCGTCGTCGTGGCCTGGTGACCGTCGTTCGGCCCGGGGCACGAGGAGGTGAATCCCGGTGCGGCGTGCGCTGCCAGGTAGGCGAGGGCGTAGCTGCAACCCCAGCCGGGGGCGGCCGCCGGCGCCGTGCTCGTCGTCGTCGGAGGAGGTGGCGGCGCGGTCGTGGTGGTGGTCGGAGGAGGTGGCGGCGCGGTCGTGGTGGTGGTCGGAGGGATCGTGACCGGGGGAGCCGACGTCGTCGAGACCTTCGCCGCCTGTGTCTTGTACGCCGCCGGCGCGGGCGTCCCACTGGCCTGTGCGTTCGAGACGAGGAGTCCGACGAGCGCCATGGACGAACCGCCGGCGATGCCGAGCAGGGCCGTGACGCGCCCACGTTCTTCTCGCCGCATGCAATCTCATCGAGATCGGCCCGGAGCGACTCAAACAACGGGCGCACTGCAGTGCGCCAGGACGTCGGGGCCGCATCGACATCGCTGCTCGCGGTCCCGCTCAAGTTCGGCGGTTGTGCCGCCATTGGCCGCCCTGTGCAGCCGATGTCCGACGAGCCGACGCGCCACGCGTGGAGCCCCGTGGCTTCGACCGTCTCTCCGGGCCGGCGGAAGTGGGTGATCCACAGACCGGGGATGACCTGTGTGTCGCGCGCCGCCGTGAACCCCGGACGTTCACTGGGAAGTGGGGCTAGCTGGAATCGAACCAGCGACCTCAGCATTATCAGTGCTGCGCTCTAACCGACTGAGCTATAGCCCCGGGAGCCATTGAGGCTACACCAGGCCCGAAAACGAGATTCGCCCCGGTGTTACTCCTCGTCGTCCTCGCTGACCACGGCGGCCACCGCGGCGACGGACTGACCCTCCTCGAGGCTCATGACCCGCACGCCGGTGGCGTCGCGGCCCTGCGCGGCGATCTCCCGCACGGCCGTGCGGATCACCACACCCCCGGTCGACACCAGCAGGATCTCGTCGTCGAGGCTGGCCATGAAGGCTGACACGACCCGGCCGCGCACAGCGGTGAGCTTGATGGCGCGCACGCCCTGGCCACCACGGCCCTGGCGGCCGAAGTGATCGATCTTCGTCCGCTTGCCGAATCCGGCGTCGGTCACGATGAGGATGTCGCGCTCGGGGTGCACCACGTCGAGGGACACGACCTCGTCGCCCTCGCGCATCTTCATGCCCCGGACGCCGGCCGCGTCGCGTCCCATGGGCCGCACGTCGCCCTCTGCGAAGCGGATGCCCTGGCCGTTCCGGCTCACCATCACGACGTCATCCTCACCGGAGGTGGCCACCACCCGGACGAGCTCGTCGCCCGGACGCAGCGCGATGGCGATGAAACCCTCCCGCCGGGATTTGTCGTACTCGGTGAAGGCCGTCTTCTTCACCTGGCCCGACCTGGTGGCGAACATCAGATAACCACCGGAGTCGAAGTCGCGCGTGGCCACGATGGCCTCGATCGTCTCGTCGGGGGCGAGGGGTAGCAGGTTGACGACCGCCGTCCCCCTTGCGGTGCGCTCCTTCTGCGGCACTTCGTGCACCCGCAGGCGGTAGACCTTCCCTCTGTTCGAGAAGAGCAGCAGGTACTCGTGCGCAGTTGCGTGGAGCACGTGCGCGACGAGGTCCTCCTCCTTCAGTTTCGCCCCGCGGACGCCCCGTCCTCCGCGTCCCTGGGTGCGGAAGGCCACCGCCGACACCGACTTGATGTAGCCGGCACGGGTCATGGTGACGACCAGCTCCTCGTCCTCGATCAGGTCGAGGTCGGTCATCTCACCGGCGTCGTGGGTGATCTGGGTGCGGCGCTCGTCGGCGTACTTGTCCCGGATCTCCGTGAGCTCCGAGGCGATGACGCCGCGCAGCTTGGCCGGGTCCGACAGGATCGACTCGAGCTCGGCGATGGTGGCCCGGAGCTTCTGCATCTCCTCCTCGAGCTCCGAACGCCCCAGGCGTGTGAGCCGGCCCAGCGTCATGTCGAGGATGTGGTTCGCCTGCTCCTCCGAGAACCCGAAGGGGTCGGCCATGAGCGCCTCGCGCGCGGCGGGACGGTCGTCGGAGTTGCGGATGGTCTCGATCACGGCGTCGAGCATGTCGATGGCGCGCAGCAGGCCTTCGACGATGTGGGCCCGGGCCCGGGCCTTGCCGAGGCGGTACTCGGAGCGCCGGGTGACGACCTCGATCTGGTGGGCGACATAGGCGCTGAGCGCCTGCGCCAGGTTGAGGGTGCGGGGCACGCCGTCCACCAGGGCGACGGTGTTGACCCCGAAGCTCACCTGCATCGGCGTGTGCTTGTACAGGTTGTTGAGCACGACGTTCGCGTTCGCGTCGCGCTTGAGCTCGATGACGAGCCTGCTCTTGCGGCCGGCCGAGTCGTTCTGCGTCCGGGCGATGCCGTCGAGGTCGCCGGCCTTCACCAGATCGGCGATCTTCTTCTCGATGACCTCGACCGACGTCTGGTACGGGAGCTCGGTCACGACGATGCGGGTGGTGCCGCGTGACTCGTCGATCTCGGCGACGGCCCGCATCTTGATGGACCCCCGTCCTGTGCGCGCCGCGTCGAGGATGCCCTGGCGGCCGAGGATGAGCGCGCCGGTCGGGAAGTCCGGGCCCTTCACGAACTGCAGAAGGTCGTCGGGGGTAGCGTCGGGGTGCTCCAGGACGTGGAGCGTGGCGTCGACGATCTCGCCCAGGTTGGGGGGCGGGATGTTGGTGGCCATCCCCACCGCGATGCCCTGGCTGCCGTTGACGA
>DASRBM010000548.1:0-2377 GCA_035653635.1 Acidimicrobiales bacterium
GAACACGACCCGCTCGCCGGCGTCCTGGTCGTACTGGTAGCGGGTGGCGAGCTCGGCGTAGTACTGCACGTCCTCCACCGGCATGTCGACCTGGATGGCGTAGGTGAGCGCGATCGGGCTCCCCGCCTCGGCCACGACCACGCCGCGGATCTCCTCCTTGTGGCGCTCGAGCGCGGCGTGGAGCTGCTCCAGGCAGCGCCGGCGGAAGGCGTGGTTCGTCGACCAGTCCGTCTCGTCGAAGGCCCGGCGGGCGGCGGCGATGGCGTGCTCCATGTCGGCCGGGGTGGCGTCCGACGTCTGGCCCAGGACCTGCTCGGTGGCCGGGTCGATGTTGGCGAAGGCGCCCCCGCCGCTCGCTTCCACCAGCTTGCCGTCGATGAGGAGCCGGGGCTCCCCCTTGACCTCGGGCCGGTCGCTCATGGTGCTCCCCTCCTCCCGGGCCGGCGGCCGCGGGACTATCCGCTGCGCTCGGCGCGCAGGCGGGTCTTCAACACTTTGCCATTGGGCTCACGCGGAAGCTCGTCGACGAACTCGATGGTCCGCGGCAGCTTGAAATCCGCCAGCCGGGTGGCGAGCCGGCCCTTGAGGGCCTCTTCGTCACGCGGCGCGCCCGGCCGGAGCTCCACCACGGCGTGCACCTTCTGGCCCATGCGCTCGTCGGGAAGCCCGATGACGGCCGCGTCCACCACGTCATCGTCCTCGACGAGGGCCGATTCGACCTCGGCCGGATAGACGTTGACGCCGCCCGACAGGATGAGGTCGTTGCGACGATCTGCCAGGAAGAGATATCCCTCCTCGTCGAGGCGGCCCATGTCCCCCACCGTGAAGAAGCCGTCGCGCCAGGCGTCGCGGGTCTTCTCCGGCGCATTGTGGTACTCGAACTCGCGCCCGGCGAAGGCCGAGATGTAGATCTGCCCGACCTCCCCCGGCGCCACGTCCGTGCCGTCCTCGTCGAGGATGCGCACGGTCACCCCGGGGAAGGGCCGCCCCACCGATCCGGGCTTGCGGAGCCACTCCTCGGGCGAGATCACCGAGCACATGCCTTCGCTCGCCCCGTAGTACTCCCACACCGTCCCGGGCGGGAAGGCCTCGATGATCTTGCGCTTCACCGGCACCGGGCACGGCGCCGCCGCGTGCAGCACCTTGCGAAGCGACGAAAGGTCGAAACGCTGCCAATCGGCCTCGAGGATGCGGATGAACTGGGCCGGCACCATCTGGGACGTCGTGACGCGCTCGCGCTCGATGAGGGTCAGGGCTTCGAGCGCGTCCCACTTGCGCATGACCACCACCGTCGCCCCCTCGACGAGGTTCATGAGGGCGTACGCGCTCGGGGCGGTGTGGTACACGGGCCCGCACATGAGGTGCACGTCGTCGGGGCGGAACCCCCAGAAGGCGGCGAACGGGCTCGGCGGCGCGGTGGTCGCCGGCGGCGGCGGTTCGGAGCGGGCGATGCCCTTCGGCTTGCCGGTGGTGCCCGACGTGTAGGTCATGGCCACGACCGGCGTCTCGATGTAGTCCTCCCGCGGCGGGCGGACCCGCTGGTCGGCGGGGACGGCGGCCTCCGCCCCCACCGCGACGGCGGGCACCTCCTCGCTCCGGGCCGCGGCGGCGGCGGCCGAGTCGGGCCCCTCGTGGACGACGGCCTTGGCACCGGAGTCGGACACCAGATACGCCACCTCGGCCGCCGTGAGCCGGGTGTTGACCGGCACCACGAGGGCGCCCAGGCGGGTCACCCCGTGCCAGGCGGCGAGGACGTCGACCCCGTTGGGCAGCGCCACCGCCACCCGGTCGCCGGGCTGCTGCACGTGGGGCGCGAGCACGTGGGCCCAGGCGTTCGCCAGCCGGTCGAACTCGCCGTAGGGGACCCGCCTCCCCTCGAAGACGACGGCCGCGCGGTCGGGTTCCGCCCTGGCGATGGCGGCGACGCCGCGAACCGGGGCGTCCGCCGGGCTGTCGGTGCGGGCTGCTGCGGGGTCCTGGCCGGCCATGCAGCGGGCCAGCATACGGGGGCACGCGTCCATGTGCCTGACATCGACGTCAGGTATAAGATCGCCCCGTCACCGGGGGAGCGGCACCTATGGCCGCAGCCCGTCCGGTCGGTCAGGACCGTGGAACGCCGCGCACGAAAGCGCAGGTGGGAGGGGCAATGCAGGCAGAAGACCTGATCCTCGTCAGCGTGGACGACCACGTCGTCGAGCCCCCCGACATGTTCGAGGGCCGGGTGCCGGCCAAGTGGAAGGGCCGGGAGCCGAAGGTCGTCCACAAGGAGGACGGCACCGACGTCTGGAGCTACGAGGGCAACGAGATCCCGAACGTGGGCCTCAACGCCGTGGTCGGCCGCCCGCCCGAGGAGTACGGCATCGAGCCCACCTCCTTC
>DASRBM010000549.1:0-2181 GCA_035653635.1 Acidimicrobiales bacterium
CCGAGGAGCATGCCGCCCTCCTGCGCCTCGCGGCCGGCGGGTTCCGGGACATGACCCGGGTGGCAGCCGGGCATCCTGGCATCTGGCCCGACGTCTGCAGCGAGAACGCGCCCGCCATCGTCGCCACCCTCGACGCGCTCGTGGCCGACCTGACGGCCGTGCGCGACCGGGTGGCCTCGGGCGACCGGGGGGGCCTGCTCGAGTCGCTCACCCAGGCGTCCGAGGCGCGCCGGGCCCTGCCGGCCCGGGCCGTGCGACCCGAACGGCTGGCCGAGGTGCGGGTCCCGGTACCCGACCGGCCCGGCGTGCTCGCCGAGATCACCACCCTGGCCGGCGACCTCGGCGTGAACATCTTCGACCTCGAGATCGCCCATAGCACCGAGGGCCCCCACGGCGTGCTCGTGATCGTCGTCGACGCCGAACGGGCCGAGCGCCTGACCGCCGCGCTCACCGACCGCCGCTACCGCAGCTCGATCCGCACCCTCGGATGAGCGCGACCTTCGCGGTGCGCGGCGGGCGACCGCTCGTGGGAACGGTACGTGTGCCGGGCGACAAGTCCATCTCGCACCGCGCCCTCATGCTGGCGGCCGTGGCCCGCGGCACCTCGCACCTGCGGGGCCTGTCCGAGGGCGACGACGTCCACCGCACCGGCCGGGCCCTCGCCGCCCTCGGCGCCGGGCTCGAGGCAGGCCCGGCGTGGTCGACCGAGGTGAGCGTGGAGGGCGTGGCCGAGCTGCGTTCGCCCGGCGTCCCGATCGACGTCGGCAACTCGGGGACGACGATGCGCCTGCTCGCCGGGCTCGTCGCCCCCTATCCCATCGACGTCACCCTCACCGGCGACGACTCGCTGCGCTCGCGTCCCATGGACCGGGTGGCCGTGCCGCTGCGGGCCATGGGCGCGGTGGTGGAGGGACGCGAGGAGCGGTGCCTCCCGCCGCTGCACCTGCGGGGCGGGCCGCTGCGCGGCATCGACTACACGCCGCCCATGGCGAGCGCCCAGGTGAAGTCGTGCGTGCTGCTCGCCGGCCTCGGCGCGAGCGGCCCCACCGTCGTGCGCGAAGCGACGCCGACCCGCCTGCACACCGAGGAGCTGCTCACCCTCGCCGGCGCCGCACTGGAGGAGCACACCGACGCCGACGGCACCCATGTGGTCACCGTGCAGGCGTCGACGCTCGACCCCCTCGATCTCGACGTGCCCGGCGACCCGTCGCAGGCCGCCTTCTGGGTGGTGGCGGCGACGGTGGTCCCCGGCAGCGACGTCACCGTCGAGCACTGCTACGCCGGCCCCGCCCGGCGCGGGTTCCTCGACGTGCTCACCCGCATGGGCGCGTCGGTGGAGGAGACGCCGGTGGCAGGAGCCGGAGCGCTCTCGGTGCAGCGTCATCTGCGGGTGCGCAGCGCCGCGTTGCGCGCCACCGAAGTGCACGCGGCCGAGATCACCGGGCTCGACGAGGTGCCCGCCCTCGCCGTGGCGGCCGCCCTGGCCGAAGGGACCACCGCCTTCCGTGCCGTGGGCGAGCTGCGGGTGAAGGAGTCCGATCGCTTCACCGGCGTGGTGGAGCTCGTGCGGTCCTTCGGCGGCAGCGCCAGGGCCGAGGGCGACGACCTCCTCGTCGACGGGACCGGCGCGCTGCGCGCCGGCGTGCTCGACGCGCGCGGGGACCACCGCATGGCCATGGCCGGCGCCGTGGCCGCCCTCGCCGCGCCGGGGGAGAGCACGATCCGCGGGTGGGAGGCCGTCGCCACCAGCTATCCGGGCTTCGGCGACGATCTCGTGCACCTCGGCGGCGAGGGCGCGCTGACATGAACGGGGACCGGCGGTGAACGACGGCGTCGTGCGCACCGTCGCCATCGACGGGCCGGCCGGTGCCGGCAAGTCGACGCTCGCGCGCGCCCTGGCCGCGCACCTCCACCTCGAGCGGCTCGATACGGGCGCGATGTACCGCGCCGTGGCCTGGGCCGCCCTCGAGCGCGGCATCGACCCGGCCGACACGCCGTCGGTCGCCGCCCTGGCCCGGGCGCTGCACATCGAGGTGACCGAGCGGGTGCTCGTCGACGGCGCCGACGCGACGGCCGGCATCCGAACCCCCGAGGTCGACGCCGCCGTCTCCGCCGTGGCCGCCAACCCCGAGGTCCGCCACGAGCTCGTGGCCCGCCAGCAGGCGTGGGTGGCCGCCCGCG
>DASRBM010000550.1:0-6676 GCA_035653635.1 Acidimicrobiales bacterium
TTCGCCGCGCCCCCCGCGCTCGAGCGCAGCGTGACGTCGCTCATGGGCAGCATCGGGAGCGACCGCGGCTTCCGGGCCGAGAGCCACCGGCTCGACGTCCTCGGCGTCTGCGCCGGATGCCGGTCCTGACGCGGCGCGTCATCAGGCCGGTGACCGAGCCCTAGCCTGGTCTCGAGGATAGGAGCGCCCATGAGCGATCAGGACGCGGACCACGGCAACGAGTCGACGTTCGAGCGGGCGACCCGCCTGGCCGGCGAAGAGCGGGTGCTGGCATCGAAGGAAGCTGCCCTCGCCGAGGCCGACGAAGCCCAGGCCGAGGAAGGGCACGACGAGCACAAGCGGATCCACCGGATGGCGGCCGAGGTCCACCGCCGAGCCGAGGACGTGCACGAAATCGCCGCCCAGATGCAGCAGGACCACGCCGATCAGCATCGAGACGACCCGGCCTGATCCCGGAAGGGGTGCTACGAGGTGGTAGGAGCCGCTCCACCATCTCGACACTCGGCGTGCATGCGTCCGCAGTTCGGGATCACGTCGAGGGACGAAGACCGTCGGCCATGTCCGCCCAGTCGTATCCCAGGTGAGCGCTGATACGCCGCAGCACGGTGTCGCGGGCATGTGTGAACTCCGCCCACTCGCTATAGCGCCGATAGACCAGGTCGATATCGGGATCGGGAGGCATCGGCGCGCCGGTGGCGGAGCGCGTCCTTCCCTGCATGTCACGAAAGGCGGCGACGTGGGGGTCCACGGAGACGTCGGCGCGGTAGGCGTCGGCGAACGCCGGCTCGTCGATGACGGGTGCCGGAGACATCGGCACCGGTCCGACGAAACTGTGCTGCAGCCGTCGGAGCGTCGTGGAGTACTGCTCGAGCAGCGCCGCCAACCACGGGTCGTCGCGCATGGGGTCGTCGGCCACGAGGCCCCATCTGACCAGGGCGAGCAGTTCTCCGAGCGTCAGGAAGACTCGGGGCACGGACCGCTCCACCCGCCGCGTGTGGAAGTAGTAGGCGACCGGATAGCGGCGCAGCCCCTCGTCGTAGCTCTCGAGACTCGTGGCCAGGACCTGGAGCAGGTCGGGAAGTTCGGTCGGAGACCCGCCCCGGTAATGACGGACGAGGACGGAGGACGGGCGTTGCGGACGATCGGCGTGGCGTCGGACCGTGTTGTGGAGCCGGTCGAGGTCACCGAGGATGCCGAAGGTCGTGACGACGTATCCGATGGAAAGGGTGAAGGTGGCGAGACCGACCATCGCCTCCACGTCGACGAGTGCCCGCCACACACCGCCGACGGCGATGACGTCGCCGAAGCTGAGGGTGGTGATCACCCCAGCGGACAAGTAGAGCGCGCCACCGAGGTCGCGGCCGACCCCGTGGGTTACCGCGAATCCGTGGGTCGAGAGCCCGGCGGCGTAGAGGAATCCGAAACCGACCGTCTCCATGGCCAACCAGAGCGCGACCGTGGCGGGGAGCAGGCCGGCCGACGACAGCGACAGCGCCGCCGGCCTGGCCCGGCCCGGTGCCAGTCGCGAAAGCGCCCGGAGTGCGTGCCAGACATAACGCTGGTACCGGCCGGCGACGAAGGTGAAGCCGTCGTAGTTGAAGACGGTGAGGAACAGGTCGGTGAGCCCCAGGACGGTGACGGCGCCTCCGACGACCAGTTCGACGACTCCGACGGCGGACATCTCAGGGGTAACCGGCGGCATCGTCGATGCCGATCTGCACGAGGGGCGTGTCCTCCGGTGCCGTGGCGGAGACGATGGTGATGCTGCCCTTCGTCTCGTAGAGGACGAAACGGACGTCGTCGAGTGAGAAGACGCCACTCTGGCGTAGCTGGGCGAAGAGGTCGTTGTCGGTGAGTCCGCACCGGCGCAACTGCCATCGGCGGAGCTTCCCGTGCTCGACGAGCACGCGGACGCGATGGTCGACGAGCTTGCCCAGCAGCGGATTGAACCGGAGCAGGCTCGCCACCCGGTGCAGGACGACGAGCGTCGCCAGCGCCACCGCGCCGGTGATGTACGCCTGCCCGCCGGCGACAGCCGTGCGGCCGACGATCGCCCCAATGGCGACGGCCGTGGCGAAGTCGATGATCGTCCACTGCGCCAGGGTGCGCCGCTCACCCAGGCGCAGGATAACGAGCGCCGTCAGGTACATGAGCGCTGCCTTGCCCGCCACCTCGCCCAAGTGGGTCCACCCACTGAACAGCCACATGCCAGCGTTCTTCCCCGCTGGCGTGTCAGGTATACGGCGGTTGCCACGGTCGGTTCGCAGGCCGGGTCCCCAAGGTGGCCATCTCGGCGCAACAGGTAGCATGACCACCTTCTTGGCGGCGGAGGGAGTGGGCGGGGATGGGCGAAGGAAGACGGATTGGACTGGGCCGACGCGTCGCGGCCGTCGTGGCACTGTTGTCGACGGTCGGCGCCGTACAGACCGGGGCGGCCGTGGCGGCGCCGCAACCGCACTTCAGCGACACGAAGGCGGGGTACTGGTTGGTGGCGGCCGACGGTGGCATCTTCAATTACGGGAGCGCGCCGTACGAGGGCTCGGCGGGTGACGTCCACCTGAGCAAGCCGATCGTCGGGATGGCCGCAACCTTCGACGGTGGCGGGTACTGGCTCGTGGCCTCCGATGGTGGGATCTTCAACTACGGCGACGCCGGCTTCTACGGCTCGGCCGGCAATCTGCCGCTGCGTCAGCCCATCGTCGGCATGGCGTCCACTCCCGACGGCGGCGGGTACTGGCTGGTCGCATCCGATGGTGGGATCTTCAACTACGGCGACGCCGCCTTCTACGGCTCCGCAGGCAGTCTCCAGTTGCGCAAGCCCATCGTCGGCATGGCGTCCACTCCCGACGGCGGCGGCTACTGGCTCGTGGCCTCCGATGGCGGCATCTTCAGTTATGGCGACGCCCGCTTCTTCGGCTCGACGGGCAACCTGAGCCTGCGCCGACCCGTGGTCGCCATGGCCCCGACGGGAGACGGGGCCGGGTACTGGCTCGTGGCCTCGGACGGCGGGATCTTCAACTACGGCGACGCGGGCTTCTACGGCTCTGCCGGCAACCTGTCGCTGCGACAGCCCATCGTCGGCATGGCGTCCACCCCCGACGGTGGTGGGTACTGGCTCGTGGCCTCGGACGGCGGGATCTTCAGCTACGGCGACGCGGGCTTCTACGGCTCTGCCGGCAACGTCCAGCTGAGCAAGCCGATCGTGGGGATGGCAGGCGCATCGCCGGTGTTCACGCGCCCGACGGTATCGCTCGCCGCGTCGGGTACGGGATCGCAGGCGTACTGGGAGCTCGCGGCCGACGGAACCGTCTCACCGTTCGGCGGAGCACCCAACTACGGGACCAGCCCTCGCGGCCAAGGCTCGGCGGCCATTTCGATCGTCCGCACCCTCGACGGCAAGGGTTACTACGTCGTCGACACCGCCGGATGCGTCCATGTCTTCGGCGACGCCGTCAGCTACGGCGACATGTGCAGTGTGCAGAAGGCGGCACCCATCGTCGGTCTGGCGATCGACGCGGACGGCAAGGGCTACTGGTTGATGGCCTCCGACGGGACCATCTTCTCCTACGGCGACGCCTCGTTCCACGGATCGAACGGCGGCCAGCCAGGGGGACCGTTCGTCGCCATCGCCATGGACCCGGCCACCGGTGGGTACTGGGAGCTCGGCCAGGACGGGACCCTGTACGAGTTCGACAGCAGCCACTTCAGGAACAGGCCGTCGACGGGCGATCTCGGGGGCTCCGATATCCCGGCCGTCTCCTTCGCCTTCACGCCCGACGGAAAGGGTTACTGGATCGCCGACGAAGCAGGCGACGTCACCGCCTTCGGCAGTGCGCCGCAACTTCCGGGCGCCCCGGACGCCACCGCGCCGGTGTTCGCCATGACCGTCACGCCTGACGGTGGCGGGTACTGGCTGGCCAGTGAAGACGGCAACGTCTACGCGATCGGCGACGCCAAGTTGTCGGGTTCGACCTATGGGACGCCCTGAACGGCCGATCTGCCGAGGCTGGCGCTCCGATGGCGGGAAACCGGCGCCCGACGTGCTGCCCGTCTGGTCCGCGAATACCGGACGTCTTGGAGCTCCTCGACACCTCCGGATGGGCCGAGAACTGGCGATCCCGATCAGTTAGCTGGCGGCGAGCACGGGCTCACTAGCTTGAGGCGTGACCAGTCAGTGACTCGCGAGCACCTCACGGATCAGCTCGCTCGAAGCGGCGGCTGCGACGGTCTTGCCCTTTGCGTCGACATCGGTGGGCCTGGCGCCGTGACCCAGGAGCAACACGATGATTCGGTGCTGCTCCTCCTTGGCCGCTTCCGAGCCCGAGTGGCTCTTGCCCGTGTTCTGGACGGCGAGGTGGAGGGGGGTCGAACCGCTCTTGTTCATTCGCAGCGGATCCGCACCCATGTCGAGGAGGACCTCGACGGCGGCCGAGCATCGATTTCTCACGGCTCGATGAAGCGGGGCAACTCCGCTCTTGTCCGTGGCATTGGGATCCGCTCCGGCATCAATGAGGTAGGCGATCACATCCCGTTGCTCACCCGAGTCCCGGTCGTCTGAGGGGCCCCCATCGGCGGCGTAGTGGAGCGGCTCAGCTCCTCGTCGGTTGCGGGCACGTACCGTGGCACCCCGTCCAACGAGCCCTTCGGCCATACCACGGTGATGGGCGGCAGCGGCGATATGCAGGGCCGTGTCGCCCGCATACACGTAATGCCGGATAGGACGAAGGAAGTAGGCCCTTGGTTCCTGGCGGCTGGCACCGAGTCCGAGCGAGGATCGGGCCAACTCAGGCACTTCGTCCAGCATTCGCATCACGGCGGCCTCGTCGCGATTGACGATCACGGCGAAGAGGGCACGAATCGCAGCGTCCTCAGAATCATTGCTGGCTCTCGCCATGCGTACAGATTGTCCGATCTGGCGCGTGGGCGCCTCCATGGCGCGCCGAACGCGGCCGGATGAGCTGTGGTGCGCTATTTGCCCAAGGGCGAGCCGAACCGGATCACATTGCCGTCAGGGTCAACGGCGGCAGCCTCATGTTGACCCCATTCCGTGTCTTCAGGTCCGTGGACTTCGACGCCGGAGGATCGCCACTCTTCGGCCAGCGAGTCTGAGTCGTCTACGAAGAGGTAAGCCGAACTCCGGGTCCGGGTGGCGTCGGGCACGACCCCGAGGTGTATCTCGATGCCATCACGAACGGCGAATCCGTATCCGCCGCCTTCGTACGCTCGGACCTTGAACCCCATTCGTTCGTAGTGGGCCAACGCCCTGTTCAGGTCCTGTATGGCGAATATGGGAGCGACTCGGTTGAGGTTGCTCATGGCACGATCCTCGCAGAAGGTCGGACCGAGCGCCCTGGAATTGCCGAAGTGCGCTATCCGGACTCGGGCTCAGGTAGGCGAGCCGTGCGTTGAAGGATGCGGTCCGCAACCTCCCCGACAGGCTGCGTCGTCTCCACAACGAGGTCGGCCGTCTGGCGTAGCAACGGCTCCACCTGTCGGAGGTCAGCGAGGATCCGCTCCATCTCTCCTTCGTCTCGGCCGTACTGGTTGGTCTGGCGGGTCCGAAGGCGCTCTCTCATCAACGGCTCAGGGGCCGTCAGGAGCACTTTCAGGTCGAAGTCGAAGAGAGCCTGCTCATCGGAACATCCGGCGAAGAACAGCAGGTGGCTTTGGCAGCGGGCGAATAGGTCTCGGATCTTGTCCACCTGCCAACCCCAGGCACCCTCCGAGCGTGGTTCCGAGAACCCGTCCTCGTCGGCGTCGTAGGCCGTGTAGCCACGCCGACGCAGCTCTCCGACCACCGTTGACTTGCCCGTCCCGGACATCCCTGTGATTAGGACTACAGCCACCTTCGGAGGCTATGCGGCCTATCTCTACGGCGGGAACCCCATCCGAGAAGTGCCGATCTGCGCTATGTCCGGGCCAATCCGAGCCGCCGATAACGCTCATGCCTCGTGATCCCGGTCGCCTGGGGCCCGATCGGACCCGAGCATGTTCGAGTCCTACGGGACCGACCCCTGCGGGTCAGCCAGAGCGGCCGCCAACTTCTTCTGCACGTAATGCGCCCACTGCCCATTGCGATCCATGTGCCACAACTCGATCTGTATTCCGTCAGGATCGCGAAAGTCGACCGCCTCGCCTACTCCCTCGATGGTCCGAATGGGCGAGTGCTCCATGCCATGAGCCTCCAGATAGGCCACCCATGCCTCGAGCGCGTCGTAGGAAGGGATTTGGAAGGCGAGGTGATCAAGACCGGTACGGGTTGGATCGAATGCCTCTCCTGAGTTCGTGACGTGCTCGTTGAGATCGATGACCATGGAGCCGTCGAATGTCACGACAGCCCTACGGAAGTTGAAGTCGTCAACGGGACGAGGTGGCATTACCAGGACAGCCCCAAGGATTCGACAGTAGAAGTCCAGACTTCGGCCCAAATCCCTGACGGAAACTCCGAGATGATCGACTTCGATGGTCGATGGCCGAGGCAAGTTCCCATTCATCGCCGAAGTATCACTGAGCGAATGGTCGAGAGCAACGGCCCGGCGGCTGCCAGCCGGGATCCCGGTGCGCTCCCCTTCGCAACCTGTCGCCGAGACCGACCTTCGAACTGATGTTCCCGCTCGGAAGGCACCGGAGGAGAGTGCCCGCCTAACCGGGCAGAGGGCGGCGTCAACCCGCCCGA
>DASRBM010000551.1:0-5853 GCA_035653635.1 Acidimicrobiales bacterium
TGGGAGCTGAGCGCGGCGGCCGGTACGTTGACGACGGTCGGCGGGTGGACGCCGGCCCGCGGGGTGACGCCGATCTGCGGCTACATCGGCGCCGACGGCGAGGGCATGCTCTTCGACCCGGCCGGGCTCGCCCTCACGAGCCAGGGCACCTTGCTCGTGGCCGACTCGCTCAACAACCGGGTCCGCCAGCTCACGTTCTGACCCGCTTGGCCCCCGCAAGGCGGCCGGGGAGCGGGCGTTCCCAGGTCATGGCGGGCGAACCTCTTTCCGGCGGGTCCGTGTCCGCGGAGACCGGCGTTCGCCCGCTGGTCCTGCCGGTGTCCGGTGCCCATCTGGCCAGGGCGGGGGAGCTTCGGCGCCAATTCGCTTCGGCCGAACCGTTTCCCCTCGTCGTCCTCGACGACTTCCTCGACCCGCAGCTCGCCCAGGGACTGTTGGAGGAGTTCCCCGACGTGACCGCCATGCCCCGCACCGGCGACGGCGTGTTCGGCGACAAGCGGGAGCTGGCGGCGGTGGCGGGTGCGGGGCCCTCCGGCCGGCGTTTCCACGAGGCCATGACGTCGCCCGCGTTCGCATCCTTCCTCGGCGAGGTCACGGGCTTCGACGTCTTCGTCGATCCGGACCTGTTCGGCGGGGGGTTCCACCAGGGGGCCGACGGCAGCTACCTCGACATGCACGTGGACTTCAACATCCACCCCCACAAGGCCGACTGGCTGCGCATGTTGAACATCCTCGTCTACCTGAACCCGAACTGGGACGAGGCCTGGGGTGGGCACCTGCTCGTGAAGTCCGCCGTCGAGCAGGAGCCGAGGGCGATCGCACCGGTGTTCAACCGTGCGGTCATCATGCGCACGGCCGACAACACTTTCCACGGCTACCGCCGCATGAGCCTTCCAACGGGAGTCACCCGGCGCTCAGTGGCCGTGTACGCCTACCGTCAGGTGCGCGTGGGCGAGTACCTCCCGCACTCGACCAACTGGGTCCCCGAGCGTGGTCTGGGACGCAAGGCCGTGGCGCAGTACCTCCGGGTGCGTACCAAGGTGAAGAACATCCTGCGACCGCCCCGCGCCTGACCGGATCGGCCCGCTCCGGCCTCGATAGGGCCCGCCTTACCCGACGACTGTGCTGTTCCAGTGACTGCGCTTTGCCGGTGACCGCGCTGGTTCGGTGACTCAGCGCTTGAAGGCGTGGTGCACCACGTGCGGCACCCGGAAGCGCCGGTTCTCCGCATTGGCGCTCGTCACCACGAAACGGCCCTTCTGCTCGACACGGTCGAAGCCGGCGGTCCACAGCAGGGCCCGCCACGTCTTGGCGCTCGGCAGCCAGAAGACCACCGACTTGTCCCGGTCCGCCAGATAGCGGGCGACCGGCACCGGCGACAGGTTCGCCAGGCGGTCGTATTCCTCGGCGCTGATGAACATGTCCGAGCACAGGTTGGCGATCCGCTCGAAGGCGAGCAGCTGATCGCGCAGGTGCATGATGCACGAGCCTGCGAAGACGAGGTCGAAGGTGCCGAGCTCCTCGGGGGTGGCGTGGTAGATGCTCATGCTGACCCGCTCGACCTTCGATCCCATGATCTCCTTGGCCAGGTGGAACCCTCGGCCACGGGGCTCGTCGGAGAAGGTGGTGGGACGCCGGCGCGGCGGCCAGTCCAGGTCACGCTCGTCGTCGATGTCGAGCGACACCACCTCGGCACCGCGTCGCTCGAGCTCGAAGGCCCAGAAGCCGTCGAAGGTCCCCACGTCGAGCGCTCGCTTGCCGTCGAGGCGCTCGGGGATGCCATAGCGCGACACGTAGGGGCGCATGTCGAACCAACCCCGGGTCACGAAGTCGGGGGTGAGCTCCATGGTGTGGTACCACTGGCGTTCCCGCGCTTCGGCAAGTGTGTCCATGGCTGGTGACGCTACTCCTGTGCTCGTGATGCGGTGATCTTGTGGGGAGTCGGGTGCTCGGCGTCCGTCAGGCGAGCTCGACGTCGCCCGGCAGCTCCACGGACGCCGCTGCGGTGCCGAGGGCGGTGGGGGAGGCGACCGTGCGCTCTCCCCAGTTGCCGCGCAGGCGGAGGAAGGGTGCTTCGACGAGCCGGTAGCTCAGGAACGAGATGACGAGGATCATCGGGACGAAGAGGAGCAGCAGCAAGAGGAAGTTGCTGGGTGCCCACGACCTGGCGGCGATCTTCAGGATGATCGGTAGGTGCCACAGGTAGATGCTGTAGGACACGACTCCGATGGAGGCGAGCGGCCGCCATTCGAGGAGATCGACCACCGACGTGCGCTCCAGCGGGAGGACGACGGCGCCGATGAGCAGCGCCGAAGCTGGCACGACGAGCACGTCGAGGCTGTTGTCGTAGAAGACGACGAGCCAGAGCACGACTGAGGCCGCGAGCCACGCGGTCGCCGAGGCGAAGACGCCTCGGAGCCAGTCCGGCCGCCGGCCGGCCCACGTGACCTCGAGGACGGCGACGAACATCCCCCCGACGAAGAAGACACAGGTCGACGGCAGCGAGCAATGCCAGCGCAGCGAGTCGTCGTGGCGAAGCGTGACGGTGGCGAGGCGGATCAGCTCGGCGAGCACGCCGGCGCCGGCCAGGACGCCCATGGCCCGGGCCGCCGATCCCCGTGCGAGGCGGGCGATGAGGAGCGCCGCGACGGGCAGCAGCACGTAGAACTGGACCTCGACGACGAGTGACCACATGGGGCCGTCGACAGTCGAGACGGTCGAGGTGAAGAAGTTCTGCAGGAAGAAGGCGAAGCGCCACCACTGGCCCGGTGAGCCGCCATGGGCCACGACGATCATGAACACGACGAGGGTCACGTAGTAGAGCGGCAGGACCCGCAGCGCCCGGTTCCTTAGATAGGTCGACACCCGTACCGCCCGGCCGCCGGCCAGGTCGCGGCGGGCGAAGGGCCGGTAGAGCAGGTAGCCCGTCAGGGCGAAGAACAGGTACACGCCGAAGCCGCCGCCGTAGACGATCCGGTCGAAGAACGTGGCCGACGCGGCGGGTCCCCAGCGATGGGCCACGCCCCACAGGTGCGACTCGAGCACCCCGAGGGCAGCGAGGGCCCGGAGCGACTCGATGGCCGATGAGCGAAGCTCGCCGGCCTGATCAATGGTCCTCGATGACATCCGCCGTTTCTCCTCCGCCAGCCTGGGAACGGGGACCCGAAGGGCCTCTTGCGGGGCCCCTGGACCTGCTGGTCGGTCTCGTCGGAACCCCAGGTGCGTGATGGCGGCGCCGGACCGACGATGGCCGGGTGGCCCAGTCCTTTGTCGCTGCAAGGGATTCGCGGACCGTCACCGACTCGCAACGAGGACCCGCCACAAGGCGAGCCGGTGATCTAGCGTTACCGGTGAGGGACTTCCCTCACGGCGGAAGATGGGGAAGGGCAAGGCGGGGCCCTGGCGGGGGCACCGTGCGCGCCCACCCGGCGAATTGGCGGAGGAGCCGGTGGTGGAGAGAAGGGATCACGCCTTGTGCGTGAACTGGGGGCAGACGGGCCCTGGCGTGTCGGACGCGATGGCGTCCGCGGACGAGGTGCCCGACGACTGGCAGTTGATCTGCGGTCTCAAGAAGGGTGACGCCCAGTGCGCGCTCGCGCTGGTCGACCGGTACCGGCCCGCCATCCAGGAGATCGCCCTGCGTCACATCGAACGCGGCGCGGGCTGGGACGAGCTCGAGGAACGGGGCCTCGTCGGCCTGCTCGACGCCGTGTACCTCTACGACCCGGCGATCCACGCCGACGGCTTCACCCCGGTGGCCGAGGCGTCCATGGGCCGGCAGATGGCGGCGGCCAACGCGGAGACGGGCCGCGTGTCGCTCGGCAACGAACAGGACCTACTGAACCGCTGAGGCCAAGACAGGAGCGGGCTCCCGCGCCAGCCCATGGCGTTACAGCCGCCCGATATGTTGCGCACCATCGGCCCCGCCCAGCTCGGCGGCTGCAGGGGAGCCGATGATTTTTCGTGCCACGCAGCCGTCCACGATCTGCCTCCGGCGTAAGCCGGCAGTAGTGTCAGGAGCGTGGCAGTGGACTGGACCATTGTCGGGATCTTCGGCGGATTCGCTTTGGGTTGCCTCAGTCTTCTCACGTGGGTGATCAGCCATCTCGAGAGCAGCCTCGGTCAGCGCATCTCTGAGCAGGGGACGCTGATCTTCAAGCACTTCGAGTTCGTCAACGAGCGGTTCGACCAGGTCGACAAACGGTTCGACCAGTCGGATCAGCGGTTCGACCAGGTCGACAAGCGGTTCGACCTGGTGGATCGGCGCCTGGACCGAGTGGAGCTCCGCCTCGATCGAGTCGAGGACCGACTCGGGGGAGTGGACGGCCGCCTCGAGGCTGTCGACCGACGGCTCGGCACAGTTGAGCTCGACCTTCGTGGGTTGCGCGCCGACCTGGCCGAGCACGTCGCCCGGCATCCGGCCTGAGCGCCGATCCCAAACGACGGGCTCGGGGCTAGGGCACCAGGCCTGGTTGATAGGCCTCGGCGAAGGCCGAGGACCCGTCCTCACCGACCGCCATGCAGAACTTCGTCGACGGGCACGACACGCTGGTGAAGGTGCTCGTCGCCCCGGGGTTCTCGGTCAGGAGCGGAATCCAGATCAGGCCGTTCCACAACTCGGCCGCACTGCCGGCAGCGTTCGGAGCCCCGGCCGCGACACAGAAATTCGCCGTGGCGCACGACATCCCCCCGATCCACGACGGCATGGTCAACAGACCCCTCGTCGCCCACGAGCTCCCGTTCCACTTAGCCGCTGCCGTGAACTGGAAGTCGAGGAGGGCGGGCTGGTGTGACGGCGGGGGACCGCCGGGGACGAAGAGATCGAGCGTCGGTCCGGCCACCATGCACGTCGTCGCCGACGTGCATGTCACCGCCGTGGGCGCGGTGGGGATGAAGTCCGACGACGCCTGGGTCTGCGTGTAGGGACGCGCCGTCCAGGTGGAACCGTTCCACGTCCAGGCGGGAATGGACGGGGCTGCGACGCCCGTGATCATGCAGAAGGTGACGGACGGGCACGACACGGCTTGGAGGACCGAGTACTTCGTCAGGGGGAAAGTCGAGTCCAGGGTCCAGGCCGTGCCGTCCCACTGCTCGACCAAGGGCTGGCCGCCATCCTGGAAGTTGTGTTCGAAGCCGATGGCCACGCACCGGCTCGGCGACGCGCACGACACCGCTGAGAGCACGTTGGAATACAACCTGGGCGGGTTCAGGCTGACGGCTGGCACCGTGGACCAGGTCGCACCGTTCCACGCAGCGGCATAGGTCTGTGTGCCGTCGTCGCCCACTGCCATGCAGAACGAGCTTGATGTACACGACACGCTCCAGAGGTTGATTCCTGCGCTCGAGTCGGCCGGTGTCATCCCGGTCCACGAGGTGCCGTTCCACTCTTCGGCAAGGAATTCCTGGGGTGCGTTGGCCATGGTGGTCCACCCCACCGCCACGCAGAAGGTGGCCGACACGCACGACACCCCACTCAGGTAGTCGGGATTGGCGACGGCCTCGCTCGTCCAGCCGTCGAGGGTGGCCGTGTTCGAGGGGATCCCGAGTCCGTCGGCCGGCGCGCCCACGCCGAGGGCCAGACCCAGCATCACGAGCGTGCCGAAGACCACTCCGGTCGCGCCACGGCGCGCGCCAGAGAGTGCGAGCTTCCCCACCACCGTAAACCCCACCTTCCGTTCGCCCATTTGGACACACCGGGAGAGCCCCTGCTCCCCCGATTCGTCCCCAGCGCAGACGCCGCCCAGTGTGGCTGAGTGATAACGGTACTACTGCTGCCCCTGTGCAACCAGTGCCCGTAGCCGGGCGACTCGTGGATGCGTTGTCGGTCCCCGGAACCGCACCAGACGCTCGGCG
>DASRBM010000552.1:0-2940 GCA_035653635.1 Acidimicrobiales bacterium
GCTGTCGCTGCTGACCACGCCGGCCAGGCCTTCGGCCGCGGCGCGCCGGGCCGCGTCGCGTGCGGCGTCGTTGGCGGTGGCGCCCGGTGCGGCGTCCTCCTCGAACAGCCGCGCCAGCTGGCCACCTCCGAGGGTCCGCCAGGCCTGGCGGCTGAGCAGTCCGAGCACAGCGGCGAGCACGAGCAGCTCGGCAAGGCTGAACACCGCGGCGACGGCCAGTCGCGGACCCCATCCCGCCAGATGGGCCCGGGCCACGGCGCGCGCCGGCGTCGGATGGGACTCGAGCCAGTGGTACAGCACCGTCGTCGAGGGGAGCCGCAGCGCGAGGGCGACGGCGAAGGGGACGAGCAGCCACCACGCCAGGCGGGCGAGTCGCCGGTAGAGCAGCCGCGAGGTGAGGAAGCGGTGCACCCGCGCCGGATCGGTGAGCCGGTCGATGCCGGACTGCCACACCGCATTTGGATCCGACTGCACCGACAGCAGCCGTCCGGCCGGCGACGCCGTCGACGGCGCTTCGTCCTCGGCCGCACCGTGCTCGTCGGCCTGGCTCTCGATGCGCACCCGACGCACACCCGAGGTGGTCTCGAGCTCGAGCACGACCTCGGGCGCCACCTGCGCACCGAAGGACTCGGCGACCGCGCCCGCCGGCCCCGACAGCGCGGCGTCGAGGTGACCCGGCACGAGCAGCACCTCGCGGTCGGGCTGCGCCGCGAAGCCGGTGAAGGCCTCGGCCAGGCGCGGGTGGGCCGTGAGGGCGGCACGGGCGGCCGCGAGCGGGTCGGCACGGTCGTGGAGGTCGAAGAGGTTGCCCGCCACCACCACGAGCCCGGCGCCCGTCCACGTCTCGAGGGCGCGCGCCAGGCCGGCCGACGTCCAGGTGGAGGCGGCCGAGGCGTCGGCCGTGAGCCGGAGATTGGCCGCCACGAGCACGCGGCGGCCCACTCCGACGGGCACGGTCAGTGGTGCCGGGACGGCGCCGTCGGCCATGAGGCCAATCTAGGCTCGGAGCGTCGCCGTCGACGGCGGAGGCGTACGCAGGGAGGACGCGTCGCGCAGGGCGGCGCCGCAAGGGGGAATCGACCCATGGCCGACGACACGGGTACGACCACGGCAGGCGAAGGCCCGCACGCCGCGATCGACGACTTCTACCTGGAGGAGCGCACGTTCCCGCCGCCCGACGCCTTCCGGGCCGGCGCCGTCGTGTCGGACCCTTCGGTCTACGAGCAGGCCGACAAGGACTTCGAGGCGTTCTGGGCCGAACAGGCGCGTGCGCTCGACTGGTTCACGCCGTGGACGAAGGTGCTCGAGTGGCAGGCGCCCTTCGCCAAGTGGTTCGTCGGCGGCACGCTCAACGTGTCGCACAACTGCCTCGACCGCCATGTGCAGGCCGGGCTCGGCGGACGGGTGGCGTTCCACTGGGAGGGCGAGCCCGGTGACACCCGCACCATCACCTACGCCGAGCTGCTGGCCGAGGTGGAGCGCTTCGCCAACGTCCTCAAGTCGCTCGGGGTCCGCCGGGGCGACGTCGTCGCCATCTACATGCCGATGGTGCCCGAGCTGCCCGTCGCCATGCTGGCCTGCACCCGCGTGGGCGCCGCCCATTCGGTCGTCTTCGGCGGGTTCTCCCCCGACGCGCTGCGCGACCGGATCAACGACGCGTCGGCCAAGGTGCTCGTCACGGCCGACGGCGGCTGGCGCCGGGGCCAGGCCGTCCCCCTGAAGGTGAACGCGGATGTGGCGCTGGCGGCCACGCCTTCCATCGAGCACGTCGTCGTCGTCCGGAGGGTCGAGGAGGCTGCCGGCGAGGTGCCCATGGCCGACGGACGCGACCACTGGTGGCACGAGCTCATGGCCGGCGCCGAGGAGCACTGCCCAGCCGAGCCGATGGAGGCCGAGGACCTCCTCTACCTGCTCTACACCTCGGGTACGACGGCCAAGCCGAAGGGCATCATGCACACCACCGGCGGCTACCTCACCCAGGTGGCCTACACCCACCGGGCCGTGTTCGACCTGCACCCCGACACCGACGTCTACTGGTGCGCGGCCGACATCGGATGGGTGACCGGTCACAGCTACATCGTCTACGGCCCACTCGCCAACGGCGCCACCAGCGTCATGTACGAAGGCACGCCGGACTTCCCCGACAAGAACCGGTGGTGGCAGATCATCGAGCGCTACGGCGTCACCATCCTCTACTGCGCCCCCACCGCCATCCGCACCTTCATGAAGTGGGGTTCCTCGTTCCCCGAGCGCAACGACCTGTCGTCGCTCCGGCTGCTCGGCTCGGTCGGCGAGCCCATCAACCCCGAGGCGTGGGTCTGGTACTGGCGCCACATCGGTGGCGAACGCTGCCCGGTGGTGGACACGTGGTGGCAGACCGAGACGGGCGCCATCATGATCTCGCCGCTACCGGGGTTGACGGTGTGCAAGCCCGGTTCCGCCACCTTCCCTCTGCCGGCCGTGGCCGCCGAGGTGGTGGACGACGAAGGGCGTGCCGTGCAGCGCGGCGGTGGGTACCTGACGCTGGTGCGTCCATGGCCGGCCATGCTGCGCGGGATCTACGGCGATCCCGAGCGGTACGCGAAGACCTACTGGAGCCGGTTCCCGGGCCGCTACTTCGCCGGAGACGGCGCCAAGGTCGACGACGACGGCTACCTGTGGCTGCTCGGCCGCGTCGACGACGTGATGAACGTGTCGGGGCACCGCATCTCGACCACCGAGGTCGAGTCCTCGCTCGTCACCCACTCGACCGTCGCCGAAGCCGCCGTGGTTGGGGCGAAGGACGACACCACCGGTCAGGCCATCATCGCCTTCGTCACCCTGCGCGCCGGCGAGGAGCAGTCCACGGCGCGCGGCGAGGAGCTGCGCAAGCACGTCGCCCAGCACATCGGGCCCATTGCCCGTCCGAAGACGGTGATCTTCACCGACGAGCTGCCGAAG
>DASRBM010000553.1:0-4973 GCA_035653635.1 Acidimicrobiales bacterium
CTGCTCGCCGACCGGAGGGCCGCGGGACCGCCGGTCAAGCGGGCGAAGAAGGCGGCAGCGGCCAAGAAGGCGCCGGCGAAGAAGACAGCGGGGGCGAAGAAGACGGCGGACGCCAAGAAGGCGCCGGCCAAGAAGGCAGCCGGCGCGAAGAAAGCGCCCGCCAAGAAGGTGGCCGTCACCGACGGCGCCGGTGCGCCCGACGACGCGAACGGCGACTGACGTGGCCGCCACCGATTCCGGGCGCGGCCGCCTGGTCGTCATGGAAGGCGTGGACGGCAGCGGCAAGAGCACGGTGGCGCGCCGGCTGGCCGAGTCGCTGGGGGCGCTCCTCACCTTCGAACCCGGAGACAGCGCGCTCGGACGGGCCCTGCGGGCCATGCTCCTCGAGTCCGACGCGCCGGGCTTCTCACCGCGGACCGAGGCACTGCTCATGAGCGCCGACCGCGCCCAGCACGTGGCCGAGGTCGTCGCCCCCGCACTCCAGGCCGGCGGGTGGGTGGTGTCGGACCGCTACGCGCCCTCCACCCTCGCCTACCAGGGATACGGCCGCGGGCTCGATCTCGCCGAGCTCACGCGGCTCGTCGCCTTCGCCACCGAAGGGGTGCAGCCCGATCTGATCGTGCTGCTCGACGTGCCCGTGGAGCAGGCGCTGGCCCGCCGCCGGGGCGTGGAGCCCGACCGCCTCGAAGGGCTCGACACCGCCTTCCACGAGCGCGTGCGACGCGGCTACCTGACCATGGCCGCCGCCGATCGCGAGCACTGGGCCGTGGTGGACGGCAGCGTTCCTCTCGACGAAGTGCTCCACAAGGTGGAGTCTCTGGTGACCGAACGCGTCGGGCGCCCCGCTTCCGCTCCGTGACACCGTGACACCGCGACACCCGCGACACCCGTGACACCGGACGCCGCCGCCGACGTCCTCCCGGCAGGCGTGCTCTTCGCCGATGTCGTCGGCCAGGACGTCGCCATCGAGCAGCTACGCGCCGCAGCGCGGGCGCCGGTGCACGGCTACCTCCTCGTCGGGCCTCCCGGTCTCGGACAGAAAGCACTCGCCCGAGGGTTCGCCGCCGCGCTGTTGTGTCCGGAAGGGGGCTGCGGGCACTGCAACGTCTGCCGGCGGGCGTTGTCGGGTGTGCACCCCGACCTCGTCGAGGTCGAACGGGTCGGCGCCGCGCTCAGCGTGGGCCAGGCCCAGGACATCGTGGCCAAAGCACAGCGCCGCCCCATGGAAGCCGGCCGCCAGGTGATCGTCGTGTCCGACCTCCACACCGCCCGCGTGGCGGCGCCGGTGCTCTTGAAGACGCTCGAAGAGCCCGCCGACACCACCGTGTTCGTCCTGCTCGCCGACCTGGTGCCACCGGAGCTCGCCACCGTCGCCAGCCGTTGCGTGCGCATCGACCTGACGCCGGTGGCACCCGACGTCCTCGGGTCGTGGCTGGCCGGGCGCGGGGTCGAGGAGGCGCAGGTGGCCGAGCTCGTGCGCGCGTCGGGGGGCAGTCCCGAGCGCGCCGCGCTGCTCGCAGCCGATCCGCAGCTGGCCGCCCGCCGGGCGCTGTGGCGCGAGGTTCCGGCGCGGCTCGACGGCACCGGCGCAGCGGCCGCGGCGCTCGCCACCGAGTTGCTGGCGTCGGCGGAGGATGCGACGGAACCGCTTCGGGTGCGTCACGCCGAGGAACTCGAGCACCTGGCGGCGGAAGCGGAGGCGGCCGGGCAGCGGGGGATCGCCGGGCGCAAGGAGATCGAGGAGCGCCAGCGCCGGGAGCAGCGCCGGTGGCGGATGGACGAGTTGCGGGCGGGGCTCGCCGTCCTGGCCGGTGCCTATCGCGACCGCATGGAGAGCGGCAGTGTCGAGCCGAGGGCCGATGAGCGGCTGGCGGCGCTGATGGCGGCGGTGGCCGCCGTGGAGGAGGCCACACGGGAGCTCGTCCGCAACCCGAACGAGCTGCTCATGCTCGAGGCTCTGCTCGTCCGGCTGTCGACGGTGCCGGCGTGACGCGGCATCCGACCGGGGCCCCGAGCGCGAATCGGCCACCTACCGCTCGGGTAGCCTGATCCTTCGCGCCTGGGTAGCTCAGCCGGTAGAGCAGCGCACTCGTAATGCGCAGGTCAGGGGTTCGAGTCCCCTCCCAGGCTCCGCGCAGGAAGTTCGTTCCATGACGCCGGATTGGCCATGGCATCGAAGGCCTGAGCCACGGCTGCGGCCCGCGACGACACGCCGAGCTTGCGGTAGATCTGGTCAAGATGCTTCTTGACCGTGCCGCCGGCCACGCCCAGCTCCGAGGCGATGTCGGCCGTCGTCGTCCCTTTCGTGAGCCGCCACAAGACCTCGGCCTGTCGGGGTGAGAGGCCGAGCCTGCACAGCGGTACGGCGTCGAACTCGGCCCGCCCCTCGTTGAGCGAGAGCATCTCCGGCTCACCGGGGCAGCCGGGGAGGAAGTGGACGACGAGCCGCCGGTGGTCCTTCGTCGACACGAGCGGATGGCGGAGCCGGCCCACCGGCCCGGAGGCGAATGCAGCGCGTTCGTCCTGCAGCCACGCCATGACCGGGGCGGGGAGCCCTCCCCCGATCGTGCGCCCGAAGTGACGATCGAGGAGTGCCGCCGCCGGTCGTTCGAGCGGGGTGCCCACGAAGTGGAAGGCCCTGCCCTCGTCGGCGAGCGCGCCAGCGATCCGGTCGAGCGCGCTGCGCTGCTCGGCGATCAGCTGCACCCGACGGTAGGCCTGCAGGATGTGCGGTCGGAGCGCTTCGCCGATGGCGATCTCGTCGTCGGTGAAGTCCTCGGAGCCGCGGTTGAGGGCCACGCCGACGACGACCGGTCGGGGCGCAGGCAGTGCCATGGCCAGCTGGAACTCCGTGTGGAGAGCGGCGTAGACCTCTTTGTAGAGCTCCAGCGCATGGAGCTCGTCGCGCGTCAGATGATCCGACAGCCGCTGCGTGGACCCGTCGCCGGTGCGCAGCATGTACATGAGCATCGGGTGCTGGTGCGACCAGCGGGACCAGGCCCGCTGTTCCTGCTCCTGCGGCGTGCGGTCCGGATGGAAGACGACCGCGGCGCGTTCGGAGAAGGGATCGACCTCGTTGAACGAGGCGCTGTCACAACCGATGAGGCGGTCGAGGCCGTGGAGCACCGCCGGCCCGAAGTCGTCGAGCGAGTCGACGCTCGTGATCGAGTGGACGACGTCGAGAGCAGCTGACCACGTCGGAGCAGCCACCTCCGCTACCTCCGTGCGCCCCGTAGATCGACTACCCCAAACGGCCCATTGTCGTTGGGGGTGGCGTGTGTTTCATTGCGTGGCATGGTTCGCACCACCACCCGTCGAGAGCCCTCGCCGGCGCGCCGTTCGTTGCCGTCGGTCGCCAGTATCGCCTCCCCAGTGTGCGCGTGCTCGGCGCCGGACCGCTCGGCAGGATCGTGACCTACTACAAGAAACGCTGTGCGATTCCTCGGTGTGACCGACCGGCTCCGCAAACGACAAAGTGAGCAACCCCTGGGGGTGGAGATGAAGTTGATGATCCGAACTGTTGTTCTGGCCGGACTCGTCACGGCAGCGGTCGGCGGTGTCGCCGGCACCGGTGCCTTCGCCGTGTCCGCGCCGGTGCCGATCGACCCGTCGAGTCCGCTCTACATCCCGATCGGGGCGCCTCCGCCTCCCGGCCCGGGCGTCTCCTTCGGGTCGAATTGCCCGGCTGTCGCACAGACGGCGTTCGCCGTTCTCGAGTTCGTGGACGGCAACGGACACGTGTACGGCCCGTCGACCAACCCGCCCACGAACGGCGCCAACGTCGAAGGTTCCGCATACTGGCTCGGCTTCGAGGGGAACGAGCTCGTATACGCCTACTTCGGGCATGCGCACGCCTGGTTCGGCCAGAACGTGAACCCGACCGGCAACGCGCAGCAGGTCTTCGCCCAGACCGTCATGTTCCACGGGACGAGCGTCGACGATTCGACCCAGAGCCTCGACGTGCAGGCGAGCTTCGGAGGGACGCAGTCCGCCAGCGGCAACCAGAACGGCTGGGGCCATCTGAAGGTGACCTGCTGACGGTCACAAGCGCTCGGCGAGAACCGGCGGCCCCGCGGGGCCGCCGGTTGCGCGTCCGGCACCGAATCGTCGACCACAGGTGCCATCGGTGTCAGATCGAGTGACGCGGCGTTGTTGCGGTCGCCAATCGATCTTCACAAACTCCATTGCAAGATTGGCGATCGACGAACGACCGTGCGCTTGCCATAGCGAATGATGGACGTCTGGTGGTGCAACGCGCGCGATGCGAAACGTCCGCGCGGCGCCGGTGACGCGCAATGTTACGAGTCGTCTCGCGGCCCGTGGACAGCTGTGCTGGGCGATTCGCCTGCCGCGACGCCGATGAACCGCGTAAGGAGCACCGCCGTAATGACTCGGAGCGGGAACCCGTCTCCGAGGAGGTCGTTCGTCATGGCTATTCGAGCTCTGGCCGGTGCCGGTATCGCACTCGGGGTGCTCCTCGTCCCAACGGGCGTGGCGGTCGCGCAGCAGTCGCCGTCCACCGGCCAGCCCGGCGCCCCCAACGTCACGTGCGGCAGCCAGGGCGCCACCTCGACGCCGGGTGGCTCGACCGGGGCGGCGGGGTCGCCGTTCAATGCCAACGGCACCTCGGGCACCGTCTACGCCGGCAACCCGGGCACCCAGTCGTCGGCCCACTCCAACAGCACGGCCAGCGTGTCGCAGTACGACGTGGCCTGCGAGCAGGTGACGTCGCACTAGCACTGGGTGCTGCACGGCCGGCGCGAGGCACGAACGCAGGCCGGTCGGTCCCGAGTCCGGGCAGCGCCGTGTCATCCTTGACCCGATGGTCGATGCAGGCGGGTTCGATGCGCTCGTCGCCGCCGCCTCAGCCGGCGACGACGGTGCGCTGACGGCCCTCTATCGGGAGCTGCACCCCGCCGTCCTCACCGTGTTGTGGGCCATGGCCCCCTCCGAGGCCGAGGACCTGGCCGCCG
>DASRBM010000554.1:0-4248 GCA_035653635.1 Acidimicrobiales bacterium
CTGGTGTCGCTCTTGAGCCGGGGGGTGATCGGCGCGGTGGCGCCGGACGGGGTGCTCACCGCCACCCAGACCCTCCTGTTGCGGGCGGTCGTCCCCGCCATGACCGGCTTCGCTGCCGATCTGGGCTCGCCGCCGCTCGACGCCGCCGGTCTCGCCCACGCGTTGCGCCATCACGCGCTCGCCTTCCGAACCCGGATCGTGCAGCTGATGGTGCTGCTCGCCCTGGTCCGCCGTCCGCTCCCGCCCGAGGTGGCCGACAGCGTGGCCGCCTACGCGGCCGAGCTGTCGGTGGAGGAGGGCATGCTGCCGGTCGCCCACCGGTTCGCCGAGGGCAGCCTCGGCCTGGCGGCCTTCGACTTCGAGCGCAACGGCTACACGGCGGCATGGGACGAGGCGGCGGCGGGGTCGCTCTACACCACCCGCCGGCTGGCTTCGGCCTGGGACCTCGACGTGGCCGACGACGACCTGGCGCGTCGGTGGCAGTCGCTCGAAGGTCTCCCCGAAGGGACGATCGGGCGCCTCGTCACCGACTTCTACCGTGCCCGCGGCTTCGTCTACCCGGGGCGCCCCGGATCGGCCCCGCCGCTGCTCGCCCAGCACGACTGGGTGCACGTCCTCGCCGACTACGGCACGACCGTCGAGTCGGAGCTCGAGGTCTTCGCCTTCATCGCCCGGGCCAACGAAGACCTGCACGCCTTCTCGCTGCTCGCCATGGTGGTGTCGCTGTTCGAGACCGGTTACCTGCGCACGGGCGCCGGGTTGTTCGAGGCGTCGCCCGGCCACCTGTCGCGCCACGGGGTGCCCGAGCGGGTAGCCGACGCCATGCGGCGGGGGGCGCTGTGCACGAGCACCGACTTCCTGCGCTGCGACTGGTTCGCGCTCGCCGAGCTGCCCCTCGAGCAGGCACGGGCGCAATTCGCGGTACCGGCCAAGGGCTCCGAGGCGGTGGCGGCGGGGTCGGTCGGCCCGTGGGAGCGCGGGGGCATCAGCCCGTTCCAGGTGGCGGCGGGCACGGCCCTGGCGGTGGCCGAAGGACGTCGCTACGAGTCCTTCGGCGCCGAGGTCGGCGAGGACTGAGCGCCGGCGAAGGCGGCACCGGCCGTCACGACGCCCCGGCCCACGGCGGCGGGCCCGCGTCGAGGGGCGCGAGGACCGAGTCCGGCACCACGAAGCGCCCGTCGCGCGCCGTCCACGCCCGATGGGCCTCGACGATCTCGTCGCGTGTCCGGGCGACGTAGTTCCACCACATGACGACGGGCTCGTCGAAGGGGACGCCACCGACGACGATGGCCCGCGCCGGCCCGCTCGACCGCAGGACGAGCTCGTCGCGGCCCGGTCCGAGATAGACGAGCCGGCCGGGTTCCACCGCGGCGCCGTCCACCTGCAGCGCGCCCTCGACCGGTACGACGGCGTGCTCGTAGGCCGGATCCGCCGGCAGCACGACCTCGCCGGCCAGCTCCACGTCGGCAGCCATGTGGTCGGTGTCGCGCCGGGCCGGCGAAGCGGCGTCGCCGAGCGAGCCGACGAGCACGGTCGCCACGCCGGCGCCGAGCGCCAACCGGGGGAGCGCGCCGTGGTGCTCGAATGCGGACGGGCCGTCGCGCGTGGCGGCGGGCTGGGCGACCCACAGCTGCACCACGTGCAGCGGACCGGCCTCGGGATGCTCCTCGGCGTGGACGATGCCATGGCCGGCCGTCATCAGATTGAGCTCGCCCGGTCGCACCAGCTGCTCGCTGCCGAGACTGTCGCGGTGCAGGAAGGCGCCGCGGAGCACCCACGTCACGGTCCGCAGGCCGATGTGCGGATGCGGACCGATCCCGAATGCGCCGGCGGGCGCCTCCACGGGTCCGCCGTGATCGAGGAAGCACCACGCCCCGACCGTCCGCCGCGAGCGCTGCGGCAGGGCCCGGCGCACGGTGAGGGCGCCCACGGCGGCGGTGCGGCTGTCGAGCACCAGGCGCTGGCGACCGTCGGCCGGTCCGGTCGTCGACGCCTGTTCGGTGTCGGATGCCGCGAGTGGTCCGCTCATCGCCATCACCCCGGTGCCACCCTAGGGCGGCGGCGTCCGAGGCCGCCGCGGGTCGCCTGCGAGAGCCCCGGGAATACTGTGGACCTGTGATGCGCCGGACCGGCGGGACAGCGTTGCTGACGCTGTCGGTCCTGTTGAACGTGACCGAGGCGTCCATCTCCCTCGCCGTGCTGCCGCGCGCCGACACCGTGTTGGCATTGCAGGCGAGTGCCCTGGCTCCATTCGCCGTGTTCCACGACCTGCGGTGGCTGTCGGTGTTCAGCGCCTCGTGGCCGGGCTTCGCGCTCGAGCTCACCGCCATCGTGGTGGGCCGGGGCGCACTCACGGCGGTGAGCGTCCGCCTGGCGTGGCCGACTGATGCCACCCGCCCGGTGGCGGGGACCGCGCCCATGCTGGCGCGGACGGTGTCCACCACCGCGGTGGCGGTGCTGCTGCTCACGCCGAGCACGATCCTGCTCTTCGCCATGGCCGTCGTCCCCATCTCGTGGCTCTTCATCGCGGCGGTGCCGCTCGCCGTCGGCGTGGCGGTCCTGTTGAGCCCGCTGCCGGTCGTGGGCGACTCCTGGCGCCGGCTCATCCCGCTGCAGGTGATCGGCTGGGTGCTCCTCTCCTTCCTCGTCTTCACCGTCGGCGCACTGCTCCTCGCCCACATGCCGGCGTGGGCGTGCATTCCCGTCGCCGCGCTGGCGGGGGTGTTCAACGCCATGGCGTGGACCGGCACCGTGCGGTCGCTGGTGCTGCGGGACCCCTCGCATCTCGTCCTGCCGGTGGTGCCCGTCGCCGTGGTGGCACTCGCCCTCGGCGTCATCCTCGGCAGCGTGAGCGGCTTCGTGCACGCCCGCCCGGCGCCGCTGGCCGGCGGTGTGCGCCCCCCGGACGTCGGCTCGGGGGCGCAGCCCGTGTTGGTGCTGAACGGCTACGGCTCCACCTGGGGCGGTGCGCCGCAGCATCCGATCCCCGGACCGTTCGCCGAGGTGCGCTTCTCCTACGGCGGCGTCGCCGCCGACGGCGCGCCGCTCCCCTACTCCTCTGCCGCCACCGTGCGCCCGCTCGGCGAGCTCGTGCGCATGCTGTCGGTGCAGGTCGACCACCTGGCGGCGACGAGCCACCGGCGCGTCGACCTCGTGGGCGAGAGCGAGGGGGCGGAGCTGGCCGAGACGTACGTGCGCACCGATCCTCGTGCACCGGTGGACCGGGTGGTGCTGCTGAGCCCGCTCGTCGCCCCCGCGCGCGTCGACTATCCGCTACGCGGTCCGGGATCGGGGTTCCCGGCCCGCACCGCGCTCGAGCTGCTCAGCGGCGCCTACCGGTCGGTATCGCCGGTGGACCTCGACCCCGGCAGCGCCTTCGTGGCGTCCCTCGACGAGCGGAGCGTCGTGGGCAAGGTGCTCGCGTGCCCGGCGGCGGCCCTGCACCAATTCGCCGTCCTCCCTCTCGCCGACGCGACGGCCTCGGTCCCCGACGCGCAACTGGGCATGCCGTATGTCGTGGTCCCCGCCTTCCACGGAGGCCTCCTCCACGACCCGGCGGTCCAGCGGAAGGTGGCCGGCGCGCTCGAAGGCCGGCTCCCGGCCGGCAACGCGCTGCTGGGCCTGGCCGAGCATCTCGTCACCGACGCATCGGCCGCCTGGCACGTGCCCCTGCGTGACGACATCGGCTGGTCGTGCACGGGCGTCAGCTGACGCCCGTCGTCATGCAGCTCCGTCGACGAGGCCGGCGACCAGCGCCACCGTGAGCTCGTCGAGATGGCTGACGACGGCGGCGGCCTCGGCCAGCACCGCGGCCGGTGGGGCGAAGTGCGGGTTGGGCACCGCCACCACGGCCATGCCGGCGGCCACGGCCGAGCGGATGCCGTTGCCCGAGTCCTCCACCGCCACGCAGGTGCCGGCCGGCACACCGAGGCGCCGCGCCGTCTCGAGGTAGACGTCGGGCGCGGGCTTGCCCCGGGCCACCTCCTCCGACGACACCGTCACCGCGAACCGCCGCCCGAGGCCCGACACGTGGAGCACCTCGTCGATGACCTCGCGGTTCGACGAGGAGGCGAGCCCGAGCGGCCAGGTGCCGCCGAGCCGCTCCACCGCCTGGCCGGCGCCCGGCAGCAGCGGCAGCGCACGCCGGTACCCCTGGAGCAGGTGGTCCACCACGAGCGCACTGATCCGGTCTGCGTCCACGTGGAGGCCGAGCTCGTCGCGCAGGTACGCCGACCACTCCGGTGAGCT
>DASRBM010000555.1:0-7805 GCA_035653635.1 Acidimicrobiales bacterium
ACCCAGGCCAGTGCAGCTCGGCTGTCGTGGGGGAACGAGTGCTCCAGTGCCGGGAAGGCGACGTTCACGATGGAGAGATCGAGCGACGCCATGAACGCACCAAGGGCGGTGACGAAGAAGACCGCTCCCCGGTGGATGTTCGGGGGGACCTCGGTGCGTTCGTTCATGGAACGCACTCTACGGGATTGCGTTCTATGATGCAACCTACTAATCTGGAGATGTGGAACGGAAGAGCTTCGCCGGCATGCACTGCTCGGTCGCCCAGTGCCTGGAGGTCGTCGGCGAGTGGTGGTCGATGCTCATCATCAGAGACGCTTTTCTCGGCGTGCACCGCTTCGACGACTTCCAGGAGCGTCTCGGCATCTCGAGGAACATCCTCAACCAGCGCCTGCGGCGTCTGGTCGACGAAGGTGTGCTCCAGAAGGTTCCCTACAGCGAGCGTCCGCCCCGCTACGAGTACCGGCTCACCGACAAGGGCCTCGCCTTGTGGCCCGTCCTCACCGCCATGCGCCAGTGGGGCGACACGTACGCCGCGCCCGACGGACCCCCGGTGGAGGTCGTGCACAAGGAGTGCGGCCATAGCGCCCAGGTGGTGGCGACGTGCTCGTCCTGCGGCGAGGCCATCGGTCCCCGCGACGTGTACGCCGTGGCCGGTCCGGGAGCGACCGATCCCCTCCCCCCGCGAGTGGGAACAGCCCCGTCTGCCTGACGCTCTCAGCCGGCGTCGTGTGACGCGAGCGCAGCCCCGAGCTGGTCGACGAGGGCCACGGCCACCACGCACTGTTCCTGGCTGATGGGGGCGGCCGGCGTCGGGGTGAGGAGGAACGTCCCGAGCACCCTCCCCCCACCGCGCACGGGGAGCTCGACCTGGCGGGTCGGGAGTCCGGCCGTGGCCGACGGCCAGCGCAGGGGATTGAGCCGCACCGTCCCGTCGTTGGCGATCCACGCGCCCTTGCCCGTCGGCTGGTCCCGGACGAAGCGGCAGTCCTGCAGGCTGAGCAGCTCGCGGAGCTCGTTCGCCACCGCGATGAGCACGAACTCGGGCTCCTCGCCGCCCGCGATCCGCTCGCCGAGGTCGTGGATGCGCGACAACCCGAGGCGGCCCCGCTTCGCTGCCAATTGGTGGCGCCGGCCGCGAGCGGCGAGCTCTCCGACGAGCAACCCGACGGCCACGAAGAGGAGTTCCGTCGTGATGTCGCTCTGCCGGCTGATCCGGAACGACCCGTAGGGCCGGGTGAGGAGGAAGTCGAAGGAAGCGGCCGCCACGAGGGCGGTCGCGGCTGCGGCCGCCCGATGTCCCCACGAGGCGATCGCCACCGTGACGACCACCAGGACGAGGGCGTCGTCGGCTGCACCGAGATGTCCCCGGCTCGGGACGAGCAGGAAGGCGACGCCGACGGGTACGACGATCGCGGCCACCCACGTCACCGCCGGGCGCAGGCGGTCAGACCGTGGGACCTCCCTGCGGGGGCGCGCGGTGCGGGCCATCTCAGACCACGCTCTCCGACTGGGACGTGGACCGGAGCTCGTAGACGGGGTTGATCATGGCCAGCTTGCCGTGGTGCTTCCCGACCATCCCCTCGGCCATGAGCACCGATCCGCTCTGGAGGCCACCGATCGAGCGCCTCCCGAGGAACACCAGGGTGATCGCCTCGCCGCTGCCGTCGACGAGGACGCACTCCACCGTGGGCACGTCCGCCAGTGGCTGCACCCGGATCGTCTTGACCCGCCCCACCACCTTCGCCCGCGAGCGCCACCTGAGGGTGGCGATGGGCTGCGCCTCGGGATCGCCGAGACCGTCGGGCATGACGGCGGCGACCCGGTCGACGGGCTGCTTGGCGGCCGGTGCCTCCTTGAGGAGGTCCTCCACGCCGACGGGAGCTTCCTTCAGCCCCGGGGCGACGTGGAAGGGCACGATGGTGGCGTTCACGTGCGGGAGCTGGCTGACGATGTCGACGATGCGGTCGGCCGTCTGGTCGTGGAGGACACGCCGCCAGGCCTTGCCGTAGGAACGCCGCGGCAGGAGCATGCTCACTTCCGTCTCCCCGTCGGTGAGCTCGGCGGCCAACTCGAGCGCCGCCCGTCCGAGGCGGCGGTCGGGGCAGGCGACGACGTCGAGGGGCAGGCGCGACAGCCCCAGCCGCTGCCACCGCGAGATCAGCAACTCCGCCCGTTTGTGGTCGATGTTGAAGTGCACGGCGTGGAGGTCGTCCGGGTTGAGCGTGCGGGCGTACTGGATGGCGCGGGCGGTGGCCAGATCGATCTTGTCGACCAGGATGACGACGACGTGCCGGCGCAGCACTCTGGCCTCGCAGGCGTCGATGGCGGCACCCTCCTCGAGGACGGCGTCCTCCTCCCGGTACTCGCGGTTCATCCGCACCAGGGCGAAGACGATGATCGGCATCACCACGACGACCACCCATGCCCCCTGGGTGAACTCGGCGACGGCGAAGACCACGACGACGATGGCGCAGACGACCGCGGCGACGGCATTGACGGCCACGCTCTTGCGCCAGTGATGGTCGCGGTGGCGCCAGTGGTGGGCGACCATCCCGGCGCCGGCCATGGTGAAGCCGGTGAACACGCCGATGGCGTACATCGGGATGAGCGCCGCGACCTTTGCATCGGTGGCGAGCAGCAGCGCGATCGAGGCACCGGCGAGGAGCAGGATCCCGTTGGAGAACACGAGCCGGTGCCCGCGCACCGTCAGCTTGCGCGGGAGGAAGGAGTCCTCGGCCACGAAACTCACGAGGAAGGGGAATCCGGTGAAGCTGGTGTTGGCGGCCAGGATGAGGATCAGGGCGGTGGCCGCCTGCAGAGAATAGAAGAGGACGTGGCCGCCGGGGCTCGTTCCATAGACGAGCTTGCCGATCTCCGACACGACCGTCGGTGTCCCCGAGGCGAAGGGGACCGAGTGCGTCAGCGCGGCGAGGGCGGAGACCCCGAGGAACATCGCCCCGAGGATCGTGCTCATGAGGACCAGCGTGGTGCGGGCGTTCCTGGCCTGGGGGTCGCGGAAGATGCTCACCCCATTCGAGATGGCCTCGGTGCCGGTCATGGCGGAGCTGCCGTTGGCGAAGGCCCGCAATAGGAAGAAGGCGGAGACCCCCAGGATGAGCCCGCCACTGGCGTGGCCCAGATGGAGCATGCCCCCGCTCCGGGCCGCCCGGGGAAGGTCGCCCGCCGCTTCGCGGCCCAGGCCGAAGAGGATGAGGACGGCCATGTTGGCGATGAAGAAGTAGGTCGGCACGGCGAAGACACGCCCTGCCTCGCGGATCCCCCGCAGGTTTCCGAAAGCCAAGATGACGACGAAGGCGATCGACAGGGCGACGGCGTAGCTGCCGAGCGCGGGAACAGCCGAGATGATGGCGTCGGCTCCCGCCGCCACCGACACCGCGACGGTGATCGTGTAGCTGATGAGCAGCGCGGCGCCGGCGATCTGGGCGATGTTGGGGCCGAAGTTGTCGCGGCTGACCACGTACGATCCACCGGCCTTCGGGTAGGAACGGACGACGTCGCGGTAACAGATGGTGACGACGGCGAGGACGGCGAGGATGGCGGCCGTCATGGGTGTGACGATCGAGAACGCGGCCAGGCCGGCGATCGGGACCAGGATCCGGAGCATCTCCTCGCTCGCGTAAGCGGAGGAGGACATCACGTCGGAGGAGAGGACGGCGAGCGCCGTGGGCTTGCCCAGGCGCTGGCCGTGGAGCTCGTCGCTGACCAGCGGCGGGCCGAGGAGGATGCGCTTCAGCCGGTAGCGCCGCGTCTCGGGGAGGCTCGCCGCCAGGGTCGTATCGGTCCGGGCCGGGGAGCGGGTCAGGTCATGGACGTGCCGGACGGCCGTACGCTCGCTCGTCTCCACACCGGGCATGGCCCTGGTTCTACCCCCCCCCGGAGCACGAGCGAGCGACCGGTCGCAGCGCCTGCGGCGCCGGGCGGAAAAGGACCACGTCGTCGACGGGAGGCCGAGGCATCTCCGGGTGCGGGTCACACTGTCGGGGTGGGCGGCGAGAGGAGACACATGAAGCCCCGGATCCACGTCATCACGCTCGGCGTCGACGATCTCGAGCGGTCCCTCGCCTTCTACCGGAACCTGGGCCTGCGGTCCGAAGGGGTCGTCGCCACCGAGTTCCCCGGCGACGAGGAGATGGCGGCAGGAGCGATCGCCCTGTTCGAACTCGAACGGGGGCTCATCCTCTGCGTGTTCCCGAGGACCGAACTGGCCAAAGACGCCAAGATCCCCGTACCCGCCGGTGGGCCGAGCCAGTTCAGCATCGGGCATGCCGTCGGGAGTCGCCAGGAGGTCGACGCCCTTCTCGAGGCTGCTGAGCGCGCCGGGGCGACGGTGACGGTCATGGCCTATGACCGGCCCTTCGGCGTCTACAGCGGGTACTTCCGGGACCCCGACGGGCACCTGTGGGAGGTGCTGTACAACCCCGCGCTCGAGGACGTCTGAGCGGGATTCACGCTATCTGGGGCCACCCTTGCAACAGGATCGGCCACTTCGGTTGATCGAGTTCCAGCTCGTCCCTCCTGCGCTCCGTGCCGGCGGACAACTGGAGCCGGAGATCGACGGGATCGCCGACCGCGGTCAACTTCTTCCCGCGCGGGTCGACGCACTTCACGACGGCGAGCTCCATCTGATCGCCGAGGAGCTCCTTCATCTCGCCCGGCGAAAGACCGAGCTGCTGGGCCATGTCGCGAGGGACGAGGGTGTACTCGATGGCCGTGACCCTGAGGCGCTGCGTCATGTCGTGCACCAGGTCATCCCCGGACTCCGGCCACTCGATCGTCGTCGCTAGCGCGCTTTCGCAACTTGCTGGACCCGGCGGGTGACGTTCACCGCGTGATCGCCCAGGCGCTCGAGATAGCGGGCGACGAGTGCCATCTCGATGGCGACCGACACGGGTATCCCCGATGCGGCGAGCTCGGCGGTCAGATTGACGTGCAGGTCGTCGATCTCGTCGTCCCTGACACGGAGCACTCTCGCGGCCGAAGCGTCGCGCTGTTCGTACGCTTCAGCTGCGAGCTTCCACATCTCGGCGCCGAGCGTCGCCATCTGCGCCACCAGGTCGCGCGCCCGCACGCTCAGCCACTTCGCCAACCCCTGCACCGTGTGGGCGGCGATGTGCTCGGCCAGGTCTCCGCTGCGCTCGAGCTCCGGAAGGATGCGGATGATGAGCAGCAGCCACGCCTGCCGAGCGGGGTCGACACCACCAGGCCGCGCCAACTCGGCGATCACCGCCTGTTCGGTGCGGTCGTGGAGCTCGTCGATCAGCTGATCCCGCTGGACGAGGGTGCGGGCGGCGGTGCGATCGGCCGCCAGGAACACTTCGGCGGCGAGCCCGACGGCCTCGTGGACCAAGGCGAAGATCTCGAGGACCTGCGCGTCGAGCGGGTCGCGGACGCCGATCGACGGGTCGAAGGCGACGTCGCTTATGACCCCGGTCAACTCCGAACCTCGGCTGTCTCCCCGTGCCGACCGTCACCCGGCCGATGCAGGAATCTCGAACAGACCTTCACGGCAATCCCCTCCACCCGACGCCTTCGTGTCGATTGTCCGCCACCTGCTGGTGCGGAGGAAGAGGAAAAGCTGGGGACCTCCCTGGGGATCTGCAGGCTGTTTCGCGACTGTCACCGAACCGTTTCATGCCGGTAACCACGGCGTCCCCTCACATGATCACCGGGGTGGCCGCGGTTCTCGACTGTCACAATGGGCACCAAATGCGCCTGATCGTCGTGCGCCATGGAATCGCAGTAGCGAAACGCCGCTGGGACGGCCCAGACGCCGACCGCCCGCTGACCGCGAACGGAGCCCGCCAGGCGAAGGCGCTCGCGGGCCGTTTGGCCCGGTACCAGCCGACCCAGATCATCTCGAGCCCCACCCTGCGCTGCCGTCAGACGGTGGAGCCCTTGGCCGCTCGGACCGGGACCCGGATCGAAGAGAGCCGGCAGCTCGGGGTCGACGCGGGGGACCGAGCCTTCGCCCTGTTGCACCGCCTCGTCACGACGAGCCGGCAGTCAACGACCGTCGTCCTCTGCACCCATCGAGAGGTGCTCGTGGAGGCCGTCCTCGCTCTGGCCGAAGAGTTCGAGGTGACCCTGCATCATCGTCCTCCCGGTGCCAAGGGCGCCTATTGGACCTTCCGCTTCCGCGGAGACGGTCTCGCCTCGCACAAGTACACGCGCCTCAACAGGTAGGACGCTCCGGGTAGAAATATCCCGGGCACCGTGCTGCAGACGCAGGAGGTGGACGGTGGACATCGCCGTGATCGGGACTGGCTTCATCGGTCGGACCCTCGGCGTCGCGCTCGCCCGCGCCGGGCACACCGTGACCTTCGGGTCCCGCCACCCGAAGGACGACGCGCTTGACGCGACCGAGCGCGTGACGGTCGGCTCGGTGGAGCAGGCCCTCGGCGCCGGCGACGTCATCATCCTGGCCGTGCCGGGGGCCGCTGTCGCCGATCTGGGTGCTCAGTACGGGGCAGCGCTCGTGGGCAAGCTCGTCATCGACGCCACCAACCAGATGCGTCAGGAGGTCGCCAACAGCCGCGCCGACCTTCCCGCCGGCATCCGCTACGCGCGGGCGTTCAACACCTTGGGCGGAGAGAACATGGCGGACCCGAACTTCGCCGACGGGCCGGCGGACATGTTCTTCTCGGCTCCCGACGCCGACCGTGCCGCCGTGGAGAAGATCGTTGCCGACGTCGGTCTCCGGCCCATCTACGTCGGAGCGGACCAGGAGGAGCTCATCGACGCGCTGTTCCGGCTCTGGATCGCGCTCGCCGTCGGGCAGGGCCGAGGGAGGCGCCTGGCCTTGCGCCTCCTCGAGGGTTGACCCCGTCCCCGGCGAGTCGCCTGACACGGGTGTCAGCCCGGCACGACCGTTGTCACGCCCACCGCCCTTACCCGTGGAAACGCCGGCGGCACAGGGATAGCGTTCCGCGCTGAGGAGATGGGCGGGCGATCGTCGCACTCCCACCGAGAGATCCAGAGGCGGCCTGAAACCCTCGGCAGCGCCCAAGGGGATGTCAAGGGGGTCTCATGTATCTCTTCACGCGCAGGGCGCGCATCGGGAGCGAGAACCTTGCCGATGCCATGCAATGGGCGGTGACGGTCACCGAGAAGGTCAACCAGATCGGCGTGACCCCGGTCTCGCTGTACTCGACGATCTTCTCGCCCGAGGTCGGCACGTTGTCGTGGTCGACCATCGTCGAGCATCTGTCCGAGCTCGAGGCCACCGACGCGAAGCTCATGGCCGACAGCAGCTACCTGTCCCTCGTGAGCGAGGGCGCGAAGTACCAGGCCGCGGGCAGCACCGTCGACGACGCGGTGGCGTCGTTCGTCCTGGCCGACCGGGTCGCTTCGGGCTCCCCCGCCTACGCCAGCGTGGTCCGCGCCACCCTCGCCCCGGGAGCGCTCGCCTCCGGCATCGAGACGGGTGTCGAGATCGCCCAGAAGGCGAAGGCCATCGGCGGCCTGCCGGTGTCGTTCCTGGTGGGGGCGACCGGCACCTACGGCGGGGTCGGCTGGATCACGAGTGCCGACTCGCTCGACGAGCTGCAGACGGCCGAGGAGACGGTGAACGGCAACCCGGACTTCATGAAGCTGCTCGACACCAAGGGGAGCAAGGCCTTCCTGGCGGGCTCCGCCGAGCTGGTCATCGTCCGCAAGATCATCTGACGGACCGGGCGGCGGCGGTATCGGCGCCGGGCCGGGATCTCCCGGCCCGGCTTCGCCGCCGTCCGCCCCCACCCGCCTACGGGGCGGGGCCCGGGAACTCGGCTGTTCAGTGCGCGAAC
>DASRBM010000556.1:0-4396 GCA_035653635.1 Acidimicrobiales bacterium
CCCCACAAGTACAAGGACAGCCGCGAGCACTTCGAGATGCGGGTGCACAAGCGGCTGGTGGACATCATCGAGCACACGCCCAAGACGGTCGACTCGCTCCAGCGCCTCGACCTCCCCGCCGGCGTGGACATCGAGATCAAGATCCAGAACGTCTAGTCCGGTGACCTGGGGCCCGCTCCGGCGGGTGACAGGCCCCCGGGGCATGGTGTAACGTCGCCGGTCGGCCCTCGTGGCCGGTGGTTCCGATTCGACGTCTTCGAGCGCCCGGCTTGCCGGGGACCTCGGGGCACAACTTGGCGAGCGCTCCGCTCGGGATCCCCGGGCGGAGCGTTGGCGTGGAAGGGCATCCCCGTCGGTGCCCTCGCACAGCAGAAGGTGCCGGAGCGGCACCACACGAACGTTGGGTCCGGACGCGCATGCGCCGGGACCCGATTACCGGAAAGGTCCATGGATCCGTGGCGACCAAGGCGATCGTCGGCGAGAAAGTCGGCATGACCCAGGTCTGGGACGAGCAGCACCGCGCCGTGCCGGTGACGGTGCTCAAGGTCGCGCCCGTCCGTGTGGTGCAGGTGAAGTCGGCCGAGCGCGAGGGCTACAGCGCCGTCCAGGTGACCTGGGGGTTCCGCCGCCGCTCGGCGCTCAACAAGCCCGAGGCCGGCCACTTCGAGGCCGCCGGGGTGGAGCCGGGGCGCAAGCTCGTGGAGCTGCGGGTCGACGACACGAGCGGCTTCGAGGTCGGCCAGGAGCTCACGGCCGAGATCCTCGCCGCCGGTGACCACGTCGACGCCATCGCCGTGTCGAAGGGCAAGGGCTTCGCCGGTGGCATGAAGCGCCACAACTTCAAGGGCCAGGGTGCGGCCCACGGCAACCACAAGAAGCACCGGGCCCCGGGGTCGATCGGCGCCTGCGCCACCCCCGCCCGCGTGTTCAAGGGCACCCGCATGGCCGGCCGTCTCGGCGGCCACCAGGTCACCGCCCTCAACTTGGAGGTCGTGCAGGCGGACCCCGAACGGGAGCTCATCCTGGTGAAGGGAGCCATCCCCGGTCCCCGCGGCGGCGTGGTCGTGCTGCGCGACACGGTGAAGGGCAACGCTGCACGCAACGGAGCAGCCCGATGAGCACCACCACCGCCTCCCCCGCCCTGCGCTCGGTCAAGCGCAAGGAGCGCCCCGCCCCGACGACGCGCACCGTGGAGCGGCGTCGCCCCGACGGCACCGTCCTCGGCCGGGTGACGCTCGCCCCCGAGATCTTCGGCCTCGAGCCCAACGTCGCCGTCATGCACCAGGTCGTCACCGCCCAGCTGGCCGCGGCCCGCTCGGGCACCCAGTCGACGAAGACCCGGGCCGAGGTGGCCGGCGGCGGCGCCAAGCCGTTCAAGCAGAAGGGCACCGGCCGGGCCCGCCAGGGATCGACCCGCGCTCCGCAGTGGAGCGGTGGTGGCGTGGCGCTGGGCCCGAAGCCCCGGTCCTACCGCCAGCGCACCCCGAAGAAGATGGTGCGCCTGGCCCTGTGCTCGGCCCTGTCCGACCGGGCGGCCGAGGAGAAGGTGGCGCTCGTCGACGCCTGGGCCTTCGACACGCCGAAGACGAAGGAGGCGGCCGCCGCCCTCGACGCGCTCGGCGTCAGCGGCAAGGTCCTCGTCGTGCTCGGCACCGACGACCTCGACGCCGCCTACTCCTTCCGCAACCTCCCCGACGTGCGCATCATCGCCGCGGGCGAGCTCAACACCTACGACGTGCTGCGCCACGACTGGGTCGTCTTCACCGACGACACCCTGCCGGGCGGGGCCGAGGCCGCAGCGGCGCCGGCCAAGAAGGCCGCCGCCAAGACCGCAGCGGCGCCGGCCAAGAAGACCGCCGACGAGGCCGCGGCCGCCGACGAGGACGAGGGGGACGACCAGTGAGACCGGCCGAGCAGGTACTGCTGCGCCCCGTCGTGTCGGAGAAGTCGTACGCCCTCATGGAGGACGGCACCTACGTGTTCGTCGTCGCCCCCGATGCCACCCGCATCGAGGTGCGCAACGCCGTGGAGCAGATCTTCGGCGTCCACGTCACCAAGGTGAACACCCTGAACCGCAAGGGCAAGCGCCGCCGCAACCGCCGCACCAACACGTTCGGCACCCGTGTCTCGACCAAGCGGGCCCTCGTGACGCTGCAGGCCGGCGACCGCATCGACCTGTTCGACAAGAGCTGAGGAGCCCAGTCGTGCCCCTTAGAAAGCGCAAGCCGACGAGCGCCGGACGGCGGTTCCAGTCGGTCTCGGACTTCTCCGAGATCACCCGCTCGCGCCCGGAGAAGTCGCTGCTCGCCCCGAAGCCGAAGACCGGCGGCCGCAACAGCTACGGCCGCAAGACGGCGCGCCACCGCGGCGGCGGCCACAAGCAGCAGTACCGCATCATCGACTTCAAGCGGGACAAGGACGGCGTGCCGGCCAAGGTGGCGGCAATCGAGTACGACCCGAACCGCAACGCCCGCATCGCCCTGCTGCACTACTACGACGGGGAGAAGCGCTACATCCTCGCCCCGGCCAGGGTGGCCGTCGGTGACGTCCTGCAGAGCGGCCACGGCGCCGACATCCGTCCCGGCAACGCCATGCCGATGCGCTACATCCCGGTGGGCTCCACCGTGCACAACATCGAGCTGCGCCCGGGCCAGGGCGGCAAGCTCGCCCGTGGCGCCGGCATGAGCGCCCAGCTGGTGGCGAAGGAAGGGCAGTTCGCCACCCTGCGCCTGCCCTCCACCGAGATGCGCCGGGTGCCGATCGACTGCCGGGGCACCCTCGGCGAGGTCGGCAACGCCGAGGCCGAGCTGATCTCGGTCGGCAAGGCCGGCCGCAACCGCTGGAAGGGCGTGCGCCCGCAGACCCGTGGTGTGGCCATGAACCCGGTCGACCACCCGCTCGGCGGTGGCGAGGGCAAGTCCTCCGGTGGCCGGCACCCGGTGTCGCCGTGGGGCAAGCCCGAGGGCCGCACCCGCCCGCGCCACAAGCCGTCGGACTCGATGATCGTGCGCCGCCGCCGCACCCGCGGCGCGCGCCGATGAAGGACCAGAGGGAACTGCATGCCTCGTAGCCTGAAGAAGGGCCCGTTCGTGGACGACCACCTCCTGAAGAAGGTGGACACCCTCAACGCGGCCAACGACAAGCGCGTGATCAAGACCTGGTCGAGGCGCTCCACGATCATCCCCGACATGGTCGGCCACACCATCGCCGTCCACGACGGCCGCAAGCACGTGCCCGTGTACATCACCGAGTCGATGGTGGGGCACAAGCTGGGCGAGTTCGCCCCCACCCGCACGTTCCGGTTCCACGCCGGGCAAGAGCGGCAGGCGAGGCGCTGATGCCGGGGACGAAGACCAACGAGCGGCCCGGCACCAAGGCGGTGCTGCGCCACTACCGCATGTCGGCCACCAAGGCCCGCCAGGTCCTCGACCTCGTGCGCGGCCTCGACGTGGACCGGGCCCACGAGCTGCTGCGCTCCACGCCGCGCGAGGGCGCGCGCGTGGTGCTGAAGGTCCTCGAGTCGGCCGTGGCCAACGCCCGCCACAACGACGGCCTCGACCCCGAGGAGCTCTACGTGTCGGCCTGCTTCGCCGACGAGGGCACCACGGTGAAGCGCTGGCGTCCCCGGGCCCGGGGTCGTGCCACGCGCATCCGCAAGCGCACCTGCCACATCACGGTGATCGTGAGCCGGCTCCCCGACGACCGCCTGGCGCGGCGCCGGGCCCGGGCCGCGGCCACCACCTCCTCGCTCCGGGCCCGCCGGGTGGCGGCGTCGCGTCGCGACGAAGCACCGGCCGGCGAGGCGCCCGACACCACCGAGGACCTGGTCGAGGAGACCGGGATCGACGAGGTGGAGCCGGAGGAGCTCGTCGAGGACGAGGTCGAAGCCGAGGGCGACGACGAGGTCGAGGACGCCGCAGAGGAGAAGGACTGATGGGCCAGAAGGTCAACCCGTACGGGTTCCGCCTCGGCGTCACGACCGACTGGAAGTCGCGCTGGTTCGAGGAGCGCAACTACCAGGACTTCGTGGTCGAGGACTGGAAGATCCGGGACTACCTGATGTCGCAGCTCGAGGCGGCCGCCGTCAGCCGCATCGAGATCGAGCGCACCCGCGACCGCCTGCGAGTGGACATCCACACGGCCCGTCCCGGCATCGTCATCGGCCGGCGCGGCTCGGAGGCCGACCGGCTGAAGAAGAAGCTCGAGGAGATCACCGGGCTCCGCAACCGGATCCAGCTCAACATCCAGGAGATCAAGCAGCCCGAGCTCGACGCCGCCCTGATCGCCCAGGGGATCTGCGACCAGCTGGCCCGCCGGGTGGCCTTCCGCCGCGCCATGAAGCGGGCCATCCAGACCGTCCAGAAGGCCGGGGCCCAGGGCGTGCGGGTGCAGTGCT
>DASRBM010000557.1:0-3191 GCA_035653635.1 Acidimicrobiales bacterium
AAGACCGCGAAGAAGACGACCAAGACCGCGAAGAAGACGACCAAGCGCGCACCGGCCCGCAAGGCACCGGCCAAGCGCACCGCCGCCCGTCGGCGCTAACCGACCGCAGGACTTGTAGCCGAAGACCGGCGTCGCCTCGGCGGCGCCGGTCTTTGCGCGTTCAGTTCCCGAAGTCCCAGCCCTCCCCCGCCTCGTAGCGGTGGGCGATCGTGCGGGCGACGAGGATCCGGTGCACCTCGTCGGGCCCGTCCGCCAGCCGCAGGGTACGGGCGCCCTGGTACATCTCGGCCAAGGGAAGGTCGTTGGTGATCCCGGCCGCCCCCCACACCTGGATGGCCCGGTCGACGACGCGGCTGAAGGCACCGGGCACGAAGATCTTCGCTGCCGAGATGTCGACGCGGGCGCTGCGGTCACCGCGGTCGATCTTCTCGGCCGCGTGGATGGTGAGCAGACGCGCCGTCTGGATGTCGATGTAGCTGTCGGCCACGAATCCCTGGACGAACTGCTTGTCCTTGAGCACCCCGCCGTGCACCCGCCGGCTGTCGGCGCGCTCGACCATCAGGTCGAATGCACGCCACATCTGCCCCACCGCGTTCATGCAGTGGTAGATGCGACCCGCCCCGAGGCGGTCCTGGGCAGCCTGATGCCCCTCCCCCGCCCTGCCGAGCGTGTTCTCGATCGGCACCCGGACGTCTCGGTAGCACACCTCGCAGTGGTCCGACTCCGGCCGTCCCCAGATGCCGATGCCGCGCACGACCTCCACCCCTCTCGTGGAGGTCGGCACGATGAGTTGCACCATGGCGCCCCCGGCCGGCGCCGGGTCGGAGGCGGCTCCATCGCCCGCCACCCGGCACATGACGATGAAGAAGTCGGCGTCGATGCCGTTCGACGTGAACCACTTGTGCCCGTTCACGACCCAGTGGTCACCGTCGCGCACCGCCGTCGTGTCGAGCGATCGGGGGTCGGATCCCGGATTGTGCGGCTCGGTCATGGAGAAGCCCGACTCCATCGCGCCCTCGACGAGCGGGACCAACCACTTCTGCTTCTGCTCCTCGGTGCCGTACTGCAGCAGCAGTCGCTCGTTGCCCGAATTGGGGGCGACGACGCCGAAGAGCGCCGCTCCTCCCACGGCATAGGCGAGGACCTCGTTCATATACGCATGGGCGAGGAAGTCGAGGCCCATCCCGCCGTACTCGGCCGGCAGGTGGGGCGCCCACAGCCCCTCCTTCCACACCTTCTCCTTCACGTCGTTGCGCCGCTCGTGGGCCCGCCGCCGCTCGGCGTCGGACACCGCGCCCCCGTGGCGCCCGGGCCACAGCTCGGTCTCGAAGGGAAGGATGTCCTCGTTGACGATGCGCGCCGTGCGCATGCGGATGTCGTTGACGCGGTCGTCGAGCGTCGGCACCGGGCTCACGTGCATGGGCATGGGACGCTCCTTTCCGCCGACCACGGTCTCCGTGTCCATGGAACTCCCCGTCGCGACGGCGGTCCCAGGGTCGAAGGTCACGGCGCCCGCGGTTAGCCTGACCGGCACGACGCGGGAGGGCGGCCGATGACAGGGAGGTCGAGGAGCCGGGCGCTGCGCGTGGCCGTCGTGGGCGGCGGCATGGCCGGGATCCTGAGCGCCATCCGATTGCGCGAGGCGGGCATCGACGACGTCGTCGTCTACGAAAAGGCGGACCGGCTCGGCGGGACCTGGCGCGAGAACACCTACCCCGGCGTGGCCTGCGACGTCCCGTCGCACCTCTACAGCTATTCGTTCGCGCCCAACCCCGAATGGCGCAGCGCCTTCTCCGGGGGTCCGGAGATCCTCCGGTACCTCGAGGACGTGGCTGGGCGCTTCGGCGTCGACCGCCATGTCCAGCTCGGCACCGAGGTGCGTCGGCTCGTCTGGGAGGGGGGCCGCTGGTCGATGGAGACGTCGGCCGGAGCGCAGCCACCGGCCGACGTCGTCATCGCCGCTACCGGTGTGCTGCACCACCCCGCGTATCCCGATCTCGAGGGCCTCGAGCGCTTCGCCGGGCCCTGCTTCCACACCGCCCGCTGGAACCACGACCTGGGTCTCGACGGCGCCCGCATCGGCATCGTGGGGACGGGTTCGTCGGCCGTGCAGGTCGTGGGCGCCCTGGCCGCCCGGGCCGGCGCCGTCCATCTCTTCCAGCGCACGGCCCAGTGGGTGTTGCCCGTGCCCAACCCGCCGGTCGACGACGCCGAACGCCAGCGGCTGCGCGCCGATCCGTCGCAGATCGCGGCCATCAGGTCGGGGTGGTCGAAGCTGTTCGAGGAGAACTTCGCCAATGCGGTCGTCGACGCCCACTCGCCGCAGCTGCAGGCGCTCGACTCCACCTGTCGCTCGCATCTCGAGCGATCGGTGCGCGACGACGGACTACGGGAGAAGCTCCGGCCCGACTACCAGGCCGGCTGCAAGCGGCTCGTGATCTCGCCCAATTTCTACGAAGCGGTCCAGCAACCGAACGTGCACCTCGTCACCGACCGCATCGCGGCGGTGGAGCCGGACGGCGTGCGCACGGTGGACGGCGCCCTGCACGAGCTCGACGTCCTCGTGCTCGCCACGGGCTTCCGCGTCGACCGGTTCCTGCGGCCGATGGATGTGGTGGGTCGCGGCGGCCTCCGCCTCGACGACGTGTGGGCCAGGCGTCCGAGCGCATACCTCTCCATCTCGGTCCCCGGGTTCCCGAACCTCTTCATGCTGAACGGCCCCAACGGACCGGTGGGGAACTTCTCGCTCATCGAGGTGGCCGAGCTGCAGTTCGACTACATCGCCCAGCTGCTCGCGCTGCTCGACGGCGGGGGCTACCGCGAGGTCAGCGCCACGGCCGAGGCCGCGGCGCGCTTCGAGGACGAGCGGACCGAGGCCACCCGGTCGACGGTGTGGTCCACAGGCTGTCGCAGCTGGTACCTCGACGACCGCGGCGTGCCGGCGGTGTGGCCGTGGACCTTCGACCGCTTCCGGCGGGAGATGGCGGCGCCCGACCTGGCCCACTTCGAGCTCGTCCCCGGCTGACCCTCGCCGGGCGCGTCGCGCCGCTCCACGCAGCCGTTAGCGTCGGCCCATGTCCGCGACGACGCCGTGGCCCGCATCGGGCCGCGTCCCCTCCGGGTACGCCACCGGGGCCGACGGCGTGCGGGTGGCCTACTACGAGCTCGGCGGGGACGGCCCCCCGTTGGTG
>DASRBM010000558.1:0-9375 GCA_035653635.1 Acidimicrobiales bacterium
GTGCCGCAGCCGGTGACCACCGTGGTCGCCGCCCCGGTGACGACGAGCGCCTCCCCGGCGACCACGACCGCCGCCCCTGCCAGCGGTCCGGTGGGGGGAGCGGCCGCCCTACTGGCGACGGTCGGCAACCTCCTGCACTGACACCGCCCGGGCCAGCGTCCGGCGCACCATGTCGGCGAAGGCCCCGGGGTGGCTCAGGTGGGCGCCGTGTCCGGCCCCTGCCACCTCGACCAGCTCGGAGCCCCGCACCTGGGCGACGAGCTCGTCGACGGCGCGTCGGTGGTGCCACACCGACGCCTCGCCCCGGGCGAAGACGGCCGGCACGGCCAGAGCGCGCACGTCGAAGGGCGGCGGTCCGCTGCGGAGTGCGGTGAGCTCGGCCATGAGGGCGGCACCGTCCGCTTCGCGTTCGGCGCGGGCGGTCGGGGTGAGCCGCTCCCACGAGGAGTCGCCGACCATGCGGCGGAAGAAGCCCTCGGCGAAGCGGGCCGGGTCGTCCTCGCCGGGCCGACGGGGACGCTTCGGCCACCAGTCGAGCCACGACAGCGGCGGTTCGTATGCGGCCACCGCTGTGACCGCGTCGGGCGCGGCGAGCGCGGCGCCGAGAGCGACGTCGCCGCCGTAGGAGTGGCCGACGGCCACGGCGGGGCCCTGTCCCACGAGGCCGAGGAGGTCCTCGACGTGTCCGGCGAGATCGACCGGCGCCGCGCCGGGTGCGCGCGAGTGGTTGTAGCCACGACGGTCGTAGGTGACGACGTGCAGGTCGGGAAGGCGGCGCACGACGCGGGCGAAGCTCGACGCCCGGTCGAGCGAGCCGTGGACGAGGATCACCACGGGCAGCGCCGGATCCGTATGGGGATGGTGGTCGAGCACGTGCACACCGTGCGGACGGGCCATGGCCGCAGCCTGACAGCACCGGTGTGGGCGCCACCAGCCGGCGCGGTGGGCGACAATGGGCCGATGGCCGAGCCCCCGCCGGCGTCCGCGGCAGACGACGCACGCGTCGTCGGCGCCAGGCGGCCGCCCCTGTCCGCCGTCGTCGTGCTCGTCGTGGCGCTCGCCGGGGTGTTCCTCGTGCAGTTCGCCCTGTCGGGATGGGCGGAGGGGGATGCGCTGCACCACGACGTGCAGCACGGTCTGCTCTTCGCCTGCGGGATCCTCGTCGGCGGGGCGGCCGTGGCCACGTACCGCACCGGCGCGGACCGGGTCGCCGGTTCGGGTCCCGAGACCGGCACCCGCCGGGGTGCGGACGCGGGTGCCGGATCTGGCCCGGGCGGGCTCGCCGAGCCGATGTGAGGAGAACGGCCGGGCGGCCATCGCTCGTCCTCCTCGGCTGGGTGCTCCTCGCCGCGTCGGCGGCCGCGGTGGTGACGTCGGTGCCGTACCTGCTCGTGCAGCTCGGGCGGTCAACGCCCGTGCCTCTGCCGGTCGTGGACGCCGCCCACGGCGGGAGCGGCGTGGTCGTCGGGTGGTATCTGGTGGCGAAGGTGTGGCGGGCCGGATTCCGGCTCCCGGTGCCGGGTGTGCACGGGCTCGCGTCGTGGCAGCGCTGGCTCAGTTGCACTCTCGGGCTCACCGTCGCCGGGGTCCTCGGCAGCGGCGCGGCCGCGCTCACACCCCTGTCGCCCCCGGTCCGAGACGACCTCGTCCAGGTGCACCTGATGCTCACCGTGTGGGCGGCCGTCCTCGTCCTGCTCCACGTGTGGGGTCACCGGCGCCGTCTGCAGGCGGCCGACGGGGAACGCCGGGCACGGTGGTTCGTGCCGGTGTCGGTCGTGGTTGCGGTCCCCGTCGTCCTGGGAGCGGCCCTGCCGGCAGCGGTGTCGTTGCCGGCGCGCATGGCCGCCGACGCGCGCTGGAGCGCGAGCGGACCGCGCGTGTTCACCGACGTGCTCGCCCACGACGGGCCGGACGGGCTCCTCGTCGCCGGTGGAGCCGGCTTGTTCGTGCGTCCCGTCCATCCGCGTGGAGGAGATGGCACCTGGCGCCGGGTCGGACCGTTCGACGGGCGGCGCATCGTGCTCGGCGTCCTCGTCGCGCCGCAAGCTGCCCGGTCGACCGACGGCGTGTTCGTCGGTGCGGCCGACGGTCTCTACGGCGCGCCGACCGCCGTCGGGCCGTACCGCCGCCTTACGACGATCGTGACCGCCGTCCACGGCGTCGCCCTCGATGCAGCGGGCCGGCTGTGGTGCGCGGGGACCGGGGGAGTGGCGCGACGGGACGCCGGCGCCTTCCACATCGAGAACGCCGGACTGCGTCGGCCCGACACCGCCTGGGCGCTCACGAGCTGGCGCGGCGCGCTCTACGTGTCGGACGCCACCGGGGTGTACCGATGGGAAGGCGCCCGCTGGCGGTCGGTCCAGGGCGCCCCGGACGTGGTGGCCCTCGACGTCACCGGGGACGGTCTGACCGCGAGCTCGATGGGAGCGGGCATCACCACGACGACGGGCGCGCGCTGGTACCCGGCCGATGCCGGCATCGTCCGTCACGACCACGGCCCGGCGCACGGCGTCCACGTCGTCAGCGTGACCGCGGTCTCGGCCTCGTTGGACGTCGCCGGCACCATGACGGCAGGAGCGGCCGTGAGCACCGACGGCCGCACCTGGATGCCGGTATGGCCGCAGCTCGGTCGACAAGGAGTGGTCTGGCGTGTGCTCGCCGCCGGTGACGATCTCGTCGCCGCCACCGACCACGGCGTCCTCGCGACGCCCCGGCCCGGGCGACGTGCGCCCCCGGCGTGGTGGTGGCCGGTCGCCGCCGCCGTGTCGCTCGCCGGTGGTGGAGCGGGCGTGGCCGCATTGTGGCCCCGTCGAGGCAGGAGGGTCGCCCGGTAGGATCGACCGCGATGCCCGACGGACCGCGGACCCTGCCAGAGCCGACGCCGGGAGGGGCCTTCGGCCCCAACGCATGGCTCGTCGACGACATGTACGAGCAGTACCGCGCCGATCCGTCGTCGGTGAGCGACAGCTGGCGGGAGTTCTTCGCCGACTACGTCCCGCCTCGCGACGCGGCCCACGCCGGCGCGACGACGTCGGGCAACGGGTCGGGCACCACCGCGCCGGTTCGTCCTTCCACCGACGGGAGCACCGCCGCTGCCGGTTCCGCACCTCCTGCGGCTCCGGCGGCCGCACCTGCCCCGGCTCCGCCGGCCGCACCTGCGGGCCCGGCATCGACCCCCGCCCCTGCATCGACCCCCGCCCCGGCATCGACCGCGTCGTCGGCGCCCTCGGCCCCGACAGCGCAGCCCCTCCGTGGAGCAGCGGCCCGTATCGCCTCGAACATGGCGGCGTCGCTGTCGGTGCCCACCGCCACGAGCGTGCGGACCGTCCCCGCCCGACTCCTCGAGGTCAACCGCTCGGTGATCAACCAGCACCTGGCGCGCGAGAGCGGCGCCAAGGTGAGCTTCACCCATCTCATCGGCTTCGCCGTCGTGCAGGCGCTGCAGGCGGTACCGGCCCTCAACGCGAGCTTCGTGGCCGACAGCGACGGCAAGGGCACCCCAGGTGTGGTCCGTCACGACGGCATCGGCCTCGGCCTCGCCGTCGACGTGGCCAAGTCCGACGGTTCACGGACGCTGCTCGTGCCGGTGGTGCGCGACGCGGAGAAGCTCGACTTCCGCTCCTTCGTCATCGCCTACGAGGAGATGGTCCGCAAGGTCCACACGGGGAAGGCCGCACCGGACGACTTCGCCGGCGCCACCGTCACCCTCACCAATCCGGGCACGCTCGGCACGGTGCAGTCGGTGCCGCGCCTGATGCCCGGGCAGGGGGCGATCATCGGCGTGGGAGCGCTCGGCTATCCGGCCGAGTACCAGGCAGCCGACCGCCGGAGCCTGGCCGCGCTCGGCGTGAGCCCCGTGGTCACGCTGACCTCCACCTACGACCACCGCATCATCCAGGGGGCCGAATCCGGGCTCTTCCTCACCCATGTGGCCGAATGCCTGACCGGTTCGCACGGCTTCTACGAGCAGATCTTCGAGTCGCTCGACGTCCCCTACGACCCGGTGCGCTGGCAGGCCGACGTCAACGTGCTCGACCGCGAGCAGATGCGCCTGCTCAAGCAGGTGCACGTCCAGAGCCTCATCAACATGTACCGGGTCCGCGGTCACCTCATCGCCGACCTCGACCCGCTCGGTGCAGAGCGGCGCCCGTTGCACGCGGAGCTCGACCCGACGACCTACGGGCTCACGTTGTGGGACCTCGACCGCGAATTCGTGGTGGACGGGTTGGCCGGGCGCGACGTCATGACGCTCGGCGCCGCGCTCGACGTGCTGCGCGACGCCTATTGCCGCACGCTCGGCATCGAGTACATGCACATCCAGGATCCCGACCAGAAAGCCTGGATCCAGCGCCACGTCGAAGGCGTTCCGCTCACGCTGTCCGGTGAGGAGCAGCGCCACGTGCTCGACCGGCTCAACGCGGCAGAAGCCTTCGAGCGGTTCCTCCACACCAGATACGTGGGACAGAAGCGCTTCGGCCTTGAGGGAGCGGAGTCGACCATCGTGCTCCTCGACACCGTCCTCGACGAAGCCGGCTCGGCCGGGCTCGTGGAAGCGGTGCTCGGTATGGCCCACCGGGGTCGGCTGAACGTCCTCGCCAACATCGTGGGCAAGTCCTACGGCGAGATCTTCCGCGAGTTCGAAGGGGACCTGGACCCCGATTCCGTGCAGGGCTCGGGCGACGTCAAGTACCACAAGGGCGCGCACGGGAAGTTCACCGGCCGGTCGGGTCACGAGCTGGCGGTCAGCCTGGCCTCGAACCCCTCGCACCTCGAAGCCGTGGATCCGGTGGTGGAGGGCATGGTGCGGGCCAAGCAGGACCGCCTCGCCGAGGACGAGGCCTACGACGTCCTGTCACTGCTCATCCACGGCGACGCCGCCTTCGCCGGCCAGGGCGTCGTGGCGGAGACGCTCGAGCTGTCGCAGCTGGCCGGCTACCGCACCGGCGGCACCGTGCACATCGTGATCAACAACCAGCTCGGGTTCACCACTGCGCCCGAGTCGGCCCGCTCATCGCTCTACCCGACCGACGTGGCCAAGATGGTCCAGGCCCCGATCTTCCACGTGAACGGCGACGACCCCGAGGCGTGCGTGCGTGCCGCGCGTCTCGCCTTCGGGTTTCGTCAGGAGTTCCACAAGGACGTGGTCATCGATCTCGTCTGCTACCGGCGGCACGGGCACAACGAGGGCGACGACCCCAGCTACACCCAGCCCCGCATGTACCGGCTGATCGACTCCACCAGGTCGGTGCGAAAGCTCTACACCGAGTCCCTCGTCCGCCGGGCGGATCTGAGCATCGAGGAGGCCGAGCGGGCCCTCGAGGACTTCCAGGCCCGCCTGCAGGTCGCCCTCGACGAGACGCGTCAGGCCTCCGCGCCCCATCCCACGTCGTTGCCACCGCCGCCCCCGGCCGCCGTGCCCGAGACCCCGGTCGCGACCGGGGTGGCCCGCGAGGTGCTCGAGCGGCTCGCCACCGAAGTCGTGTCGGTGCCCGCCGGTTTCACCGTGCATCCGAAGCTCAAGCGCCAGTTCGAGCAGCGGGCCCGGCTGGTCGAGCAGGGCGAGGTCGACTGGGCGCTCGGAGAGGCCCTCGCGCTCGGCTCGTTGCTGTTCGACGGCACCGACGTCCGCCTCTCTGGTCAGGACACCCGTCGCGGCACCTTCAGCCAGCGCCATGCCGTGCTCGTGGACTACGAGACGGGCGACGAGTGGGTGCCGCTCGGCCACCTGCAGGGAGCCGCCGGCCGCTTCGCCGTGCACGACTCGCTCCTGTCGGAGTACGCCGCGCTCGGGTTCGAGTACGGGTACTCGGTGGAGGCGCCCGAGGCCCTCGTCGCCTGGGAGGCGCAGTTCGGCGACTTCGCCAACGGCGCCCAGATCATCATCGACAACTTCCTGGTGGCGGCAGAGGACAAGTGGGGCCAGCGTTCCGGCGTGGTCATGCTGCTGCCGCACGGGTACGAGGGCCAGGGGCCCGAGCACTCGTCGGCCCGCATCGAACGGTTCCTCACCCTCAGTGCGCGGGGCAACCTCCGGCTCGCCCAACCCACGACCGCCGCGCAGTACTTCCACCTGCTGCGCTCGCAGGTGGGCATCACTCAGCGGCGGCCGCTCGTGGTGTTCACACCGAAGTCGCTCCTCCGGGCGAGGGCGTCGCGTTCGAGCATCGAGGACCTCGTCGACGGGAGCTTCGCCGAGGTGCTCGACGATCCCGCCGCGAGGTCGTCCGGCTCCGACGGCATCGACCCGTCATCGGTGACGCGCATCATCCTCTGCAGCGGCAAGGTCGCGTTCGACGCCATGCAGCGGCGCGAAGAGCTGCGTCAAGGAAAGGAAGGGCTTCCGCCACCCGCAGTCGATCCTGCGGGCGTGGCGGTGGTGCGCCTGGAGCAGCTCTACCCCTGGCCCGAGGAGCAGCTCGCAGCCGTCCTCGACCGATACGGCGCGGCCCGCGAGGTGGTATGGCTGCAGGAGGAGCCGGAGAACATGGGCGCCTGGAGCTTCGCCCATGGCCGGCTCCACAAGCTGCTGCGGGACCGTTTCGATCTCCGACACGTCAGCCGGGCGGAATCGGCCAGCCCGGCGACGGGGAGCGCGGCGCTGCACCAGCTCGAGCTCGAGGACCTGCTGCGCCGGTCCTTCGGCTGATCCTCGACTTCCGCTATCGCAGGGCGAGGCCGACGAGCTGCTCGAGCTCGGCCAGCGCGCTCTCCGGGTCCTGCACCTTGATGGTGGCCATCCCCATGGCTCGTGCCGGTTTCAGGTTGACGCCGAGATCGTCGAGGAACACCGCCCGCCCCGGAACCACGGCGAGCTCCCGGCACGCGAGCTCGTAGAAGCGGGGATCGGGTTTACGGATCCCGACCACGGACGACTCGACCACCACGTCGAACAGCCGAAGGACCTCGCCGAGCTCCATGCCCCTGTCGGTGCCGGCGAGAGGAGTCACGAAGTTGTTGGTGAGCAGCCCCGTCTTGAAATGCTCGTGGCATCGGCGGACGGCCTCGATCATGGCGGGGCGGATCCGCCCGGTCAGCATGGAGAAGAGGGCCCGGGCGTCGACCTTCCCTCCGGCGGCAGCCGCCTCGGCCTCGAAGACGTCGCAGAAGTCCTCGAAGTCGAGCTCGTTGCGCTCGAGCCTGGCCCAGGCGTTGTCGTGGTGGTTGGTGGCGTTGATGGATCGGATGAACCCCTCGGGCAGACCGTGCTCGGCCTCGTAGCGGGCGAACGCGTCGAAGGGGCTGTCGGCCAGGACGCCACCGAAGTCGAAGAGGACGGCGTCGAAAGACGGTTCCATCATCCGACGAAGTCGCGGGCCACGCCCTCCCACAGGTCGGCCGAGAGACCCAGGGACTCCACGTCCACGCGCTCGTCCACCCCGTGGAACATCACGGCGTAGTCCTCGAAGCTCATACGATTCGAGAAGAGCCCGAAGCCGTAGGCCGTGGTGCCGAGACGCCGGAAGAAGCGGGCGTCGGTCGCCCCGACCGTCAGGAACGGGACGCATCGCGCCCCCGGATACGCCTGTTGCGACACCCGTTCGAGCGCGTCCCACAACGGGGTGTCGGTCGGCGACGTGCTGGCCGGGTCGACCGAGTTCCACGAGATGTCGACGTCGTCGGACAGGTCGCCGAGGGCGTCGCGCAACATCGACTCGACGTCGTCGACGTCCCAGCCGGGGAGGCCCCGGATGTCGAGCTGCAGCTGGGCACGATCGGGAATGACGTTGACCTTCGTCCCGCCGTGGAGGATCGTCGGGGCGATGGTGGTGTGGGTACAGGCGTGCGCCTGACGGGCCAGTCCGAGCATCGGGAGTTCGCGGCAGAAGGCGTCGATGCGCGAAGGGTCGAGGAGGGGCTCGGCGAACTCCCGGGGCAGACCGATGCCTTCCACGAACTGGCGCCACGCGTCGTGCACCTCGGCGGGTACGGCGTACTCGGCCAATCGCTGCACGGCCACGGCCGCCTTGACGACGGCGCTGTCGGTGCGCAGCGGCTGCGATCCGTGACCGGGCGTGCCCCGGATGGTCAGGGTGCACCAGAACACGCCCTTCTCACCGGTGATGACCGGCAGACGGACGCCGTCGTCCGTGCCCATGGGGAAGCCGCCCGCCTCGGTTATCAGGTAGTCGGTGCGGACCTGGTCGGTGAGGTGCTCGGCCAGGTACCCGGCGCCGTGGATGCCGAGGCCCTCCTCGTCGGCCACACCGATGAACACGAGATCACCCCGCGGCCGGAAGCCCTCACGGGCGAGGTCCCGCACGGCGACGGCCATCGACGACGTGAGGTTCAGCATGTCGACCGCACCGCGCCCCCACACCTCGCCGTCGACGAGCTCGCCCCCGAAGGGGTCGCGCCGCCAGTCGTCCGGGTTGGCGGGAACCACGTCGGTGTGGCCGAGGAGCATCAGCGAGGGCGCCGTCGGCTCCGATCCCTCGATGCGGGCCACCACCGAGGCCCGCCCGGGGAAGGGCTCGAGCGTCTCGAGGTCGAGGCCGGGCCCCTCGAGCAGGGATTTCAGGAGTTCGGCGTTGCGCTGCTCGTGGCCCGATTCGGGCGTCCCGTCGTTGACGCAGGCATTGCGGATCATGTGGCTGAGCAGGTCGGCAACCTCGTCGGCTCGCTCTGGGCCCATGGCCGGCATCCTAGGCGGGGGCCGGCCGCGGGCAGGGGGGATGAACCGGCACCCTCTGATGCAGTGGTTGACTGACAGGTCGTGACTCCGCCCCGTGTCGTCGTGGACGGCTCCAACATCGCCACGGAGGGGCGATCGATGCCGAGCCTCCGCCAGCTCGACGAGGCCGTGCGCCAATTCCAGGACGAATTCCCCGACCGGGAGACCATCGTCGTGGTGGACGCCACCTTCGGCCACCGTATCGACGCGTCCGAGCGGGATGCCTTCGCCGACGCCGTGGCCCACGGCGAGCTCGTCTCGCCGCCGGCCGGCGCCATCGGGCGTGGCGACGCGTTCGTCCTCCGGATCGCCGAACGGGTGGGCGGGCAGGTGCTGTCGAACGACTCGTTCCAGGAGTTCCACCAGGAGCACCCCTGGTTGTTCGACGAGGGCCGCCTGATGGGCGGGAAGCCCGTGCCCGGCGTCGGCTGGATCTTCACCCTGCGAACCCCGGTGCGGGGCCCTCGCAGCCGCGGCGCGGCGCCGACGCGCGGGCCCGCACGGCCCAAGGGCGGTCAGAAGGCGACGGGGCCGACGGCCACCGCCACGCGCCGCCGGAGGTCGAAGCCCATGCTCGACGCACTCGAGGCGGCCGCAGCCGAGGCCACCGAAGCGGCCGTCGAGGGGCACACCGCACGAGACGGGGATGCCGTCGCGAGCCGTTCCGGCACCCGGCGCCGCCGTCGTCGGCGTGGGGGCGGTGA
>DASRBM010000559.1:0-3971 GCA_035653635.1 Acidimicrobiales bacterium
GGCGATCGCCAACAATCTGGCCAACCTCGACACGCCCGGCTTCACCGCGCAGAACGTCGACTTCGAGACGAGCCTGCAGCACGCGATCGACGCCCCCGACGGCGGCACCGCCTCGGTGTCGGTGACGGCGGACACGGCCGCACCGGGGCTGAACGGCAACAACGTCGACGCCGCCAACCAGCTCGTCAAGGCGCAGCAGGCCACCCTGCAGTACCAGACGATGGTCGAGCTCATGAACGCGCAGTTCCGCCTCATCCAGGGCTCGGCCGGCGGGAGCTGGTCGTGAGTCTCTTCGGACCCCTCGGCGCTTCGGCCAGCGGCATCGACGCCGCCCAGACATGGATCGACGCCATCGCCGGCAACGTCGCCAACTCGAACGACGTGGCATCGGTCGGCCAGAGCGTCTACCAGGAGCAGGAGCCGATCCTCACCCCGACCGGCGCGACCGGGCCCGGGCAGATCGGCGACGGCGTGGCCGTCTCCGGCGTGGCGCTCGGCAGCGCCGCCGGCACCGTGGAGTCGGACCCCGGCAGCGTCCTCGCCAACAGCCAGGGACTCGTCCGGGTGCCCAACGTCGACCTGGCCCAGCAGATGACGAACCTCATCCAGGCCCAGGACACCTACCAGGCCAACACCGCCGCCCTGCAGCGGGCCATCACGGCCTACCAGTCCGCCCTCACCCTCGGAAGCTGACGATGGTTGCCCCGATCCCCTCGATCCCGCCGATGCCCCCCGCGCCGGCTCCGGCCGCGCCCAGCGCGGTCGGCGCCGACGCGTCCTTCTCCAATGCGGTGACCTCCGCCCTCGACTCGCTGCAGCAGACGCAGAACCAGGCGTCGAGCATGGCCGTGCAGGCTGCAGCCGGTCAGGGCAACATCGCCGACGCCATGGTGGCCGCCACCGAGGCGTCGGTGCAGACACAGGTCACCGTGGCGCTCACCCAACGCGCCATGTCCGCGTTCACCGACGTCATGAACATGCAGTTCTGACATGGCACTCGTCCCCGCCAACGAACTGAACCGCCTGCGTGAGGCGAGCCGCCGGTTCGCCGGCGGCTTCACCCCGGGCCAGAAGGCCGTCACGATCGCCGCCGCCCTCGCCGTCGTGATCGGCGGCATCGTCTTCATGAACTTCGCCGGCAAGCCGACCTACGCCCCGCTGTTCACCAACCTGCAGCCGAGTGACGCGGCCAACATCACCGCCAAGCTCACGAGCGACAAGGTGCCTTTCCAGCTGTCCAACAACGGCAGCACGGTGATGGTGCCGGCCAACGACGTCTCCACCGAGCGCCTGTCGCTGGCCCAGGCCGGCCTGCCCGCGTCGAGCACGGTCGGCCTCTCCCTGCTCGACAAGGAGGGGATCACCACCTCGAGCATGACCCAGCAGGCCGACTACCTGCAGGCCCTGCAGGGCGAGCTCGAGCAGACGATCGACGCCATCCACGGCGTCGCCGGCTCCCAGGTGAACATCGCGCTGCCGGCCAACCAGACCTTCTCGCTCAACAGCAACAACCCGACCGGTGCCTCGGTGCTCGTGACGATGCAGCCGGGCCAGACCCTTTCGGGGGACGAGGTGTCCGCCATCGTCCACCTGGTCGGCTCGAGCGTGCCGAATCTCGACACGACCGACGTGACCGTGGCCGACAACAGCGGGGACCTCCTCGCCGGCCCCGGGGTGAGCGCTTCGGCCGGCGGCAACAACGCCACTCAGGCCTTCGACACGGCCCAGCAGGCCAAGATCCAGGCGTACCTGACGTCGGTGCTGGGCGAGGGCAACGCCGATGTGCAGGTGAACGCCCAGCTCAACTACGACCAGGTCCAGACCCAGACCCAGCAGATCCTCCCGGGCCCGAACGGCCAGCCGGTGAGCTTCTGCACGCAGTCGAACACGAGCAACCAGACCTACAGCGGCAACTCGACCCCAGGCGGCACGGCCGGCGCCACCACCGGGACGGCCTCGTCTGGCAGCGGCGGCTACAACCAGACGCAGTCGAACCAGACCTGCGAGACCAACCAGCAGACCGTCACCGACACGCAGGCACCGGGCACGGTGAAGAGCCAGTCGGTGGCGGTGCTCGTGAACACGCACGCCATCCCGAAGGGTACGAGCCTCGCCGCCCTGCAGCAGGGCGTGGCCGCCGCAGCCGGTATCAACGCCACGCGCGGCGACGTCCTCGCCTTCAGCTCGATGCCCTTCTCGCAGACGGCGGCCAAGCAGGCGGCCGCCGCCGCGGCGGAGGCCACGGCGGCCAGCAAGAAGCAGTCGATGAACTCGCTCATGCGCATGGCCGCGGTGGTCGTCGTGATCGCCATCGCCCTGTTCCTGCTGTGGCGCTCGTCGAAGAAGGCCCGCACCCCTCAGAGCACGGTGATCCCGCCCGAGATGCTGGCGGCGGCGCAGATGCGGGCCCTGCAGAGCGACGTGACGGCCCAGCTGCCCACCGTCTCGATGGCCGACCTCTCCCGCAGCAACGAGGCGGCCGACGTGAACCGCTTCATCGACGCCCAGCCCGACGACGTGGCCAGCATGCTGCGCACATGGATCCGCGACTCGCGCGGGGTGCCGGCGCAGTGAGCCCTCTCGCGCTCAACGGGCCGCAGAAGGCGGCTGTGATCCTGGCCCAGCTCGACGACCCGCGCGCGGGCAAGATCCTCAAGTCGCTGAGCGAGACCGAGGTGGTCGACCTCATGTCGGCCATGGCCACGCTGCCCGTGCTCGACGAGAGCGCCGTGCGCGGCGTGCTCACCGAGTTCAATCAGCAGGCCGTCGCCCTGCTGCAGGTCGGCCAGGGCGGCGTGGAGGTGGCCCGCAAGCTCCTGCGCGAGCGCCTGGGCCAGGCCCGCGCCGACGAGATCCTCGAGCAGTTCCAGCAGCTCTCCCAGCAGCACCCGCTCTCGTTCCTGCAGCGCATCGACCCGCAGCAGATCGTGAGCTTCCTCGGTGACGAGCACCCGCAGACCATCGCCGTCGTGCTCGCCCACCTCCCGTCCGACCACGCGGCGCGGGTGCTCGCCAGCATGGACGACAGCCTGCGGGCGGACGTCGCCCGGCGCATCGCCACCATGGGCCGCATCTCGCCCGACGTCATCACCCATCTGGCGTCGGTGCTCGAGAGCAAGCTGTCGCGGGTCATGCGGACCGGCTACTCCGACACGAGCGAGGTCGGCGGCCTGGCCACCATCGTGAGCATCCTGAACAACTCGGACCGCTCGGCCGAGAAGCAGATCCTGGCTGAGCTCGAGTCGTCGGACCCGCAGCTGGCCGAGGACATCCGCAACGAGATGTTCGTGTTCGACGACGTGGTGAGCCTCGACGACCGCACGCTCCAGCGGGTGCTGCGCAACGTCGTGCCGAAGGACCTGGCCGTGGCCCTGAAGGGCGTCACCGACAGCGTGCGGGAGAAGTTCCTCCGCAACATGTCCGAGCGCGCCGCCCAGGACCTGGTCGACGAGATCGAGGTGCTCGGGCCGACCCGCATGTCGGCCGTGGAATCGGCGCAGTCGGCCGTGGTCCGCATCGTCCGGGAGCTCGAGGCCTCCGGCGAGATCGTGCTGGCGAGGGGTGACGATGACTTTGTTGTCTAGGCCTCACCCCGGACGCGTCCGCATCCTGCGCCACGAGGACGGCGCCGCCCCGGCGGCCACCGCCCTCTCCTACGAGCCGGTCGTGCCGGCGACGCGCCCCGGCGCGGCCATCGACGAGCAGCTGCGCGCCGCGCGCGCGGCCGGGTTCGACGAGGGGTACCAGCAAGGTCTGGCCGAAGGCCGTCAGGCTGCGCAGTCGGCCCACGTGGAGCTGCTGGCCCAGACCTGCCAGGCGCTCATGGAGGCCGCCGCGGCCACCGCCGGCAACCGGGCGGCGGCCGTCGCCTCGGCCGAGCGCGACGCGGTGGAGCTCGCCTTCGAGCTGGCCGAGTCGCTGCTGCAGCGAGAGCTGTCGATCAGCCGCTCCAGGGCCGTGGACGCCCTCAG
>DASRBM010000560.1:0-5866 GCA_035653635.1 Acidimicrobiales bacterium
GGATGTCGCCAAGCTCGAAGACGACGAACTTGAGACTTGCCAACGGGTGGGTCGCCGCGAGGGATGGACGTAGCCCTAGGGCGGACGGGAAGTTGTAGTAGTAGAGGGCCACGACCGCGACGGCGCTGATCACCCACGCGGTTACCGTCCGTGCGGGACGACGTCGGTAGAACAGCAGTACCAGGCCGGCCGCCCAGATGGTGAGGCCCTGGAGCGAGGAGTAGCTCCCCACGATGGCGGTAGCGATGGCCCCGGCCAGGTAGGGCCAGGACGGCTTGACTCTGTCGAGAAGGTAGATGGTGGCCGCCAGCGACAGAAGCACGAGGAACCACGCCATCTGGAACCCCCAGAGAAGGTTCTGCCACTGGGTGATGCCGAGCCCGACGAGCATGACCGGGCAGTAGTAGATCCAGGGCGTCCTCCGTGACCGGCGCCGATGGGCCAGGATCAGGATGACGTGCGCGACAATGAGCATCACCGCGCCCAGAAATTCTTCGACGACGATGTTGAAGTGGTCGAGATGGGCGAGGGCGATGACGATGAGGTTGGGGAAGAACAGGCGGTTCTCGTTGTGCTGATGCCAGAGAACGGTCCAGTCGGGGAAGTGACCGTACGAGCTCTGGATGACCGTGACGTCGTCCCACTGATCGTCGAGGATCAGGTTTGTGCCGTAGTGGGCCACGAGGACGAGCACGCCGGCGATCGGAGCCGCGAATCCGAGCACGGTGAGAACAGCTCGCAGGATCGGTGAAATCCGTTCCCCAAGCGGATGACCGCTCTCCGACGGGTCCGGGTCCTGCAAGGTCGAGGACAAAGCTGGAGCCGCGTCGGGCAAGGAAGTGTGCGTCATCTGGCTGGGCGCCATGGCGTGGATCGACAGTCTAAGCAGGGTCGCCGGTAGCTCTGGTGCGGTCGCCAGCGGAGACCGTGCGCCGCCGGGGCGCCTTCGTGTCGATATCTGCAGTCGCCACGTCGATCCGGTTGGGACGGCTTTGTTCCTGCCGCAGCACCACTGCGAGGGCCCTTGACCAGGAGGAACTCCCCTCGATCGATTGCTGGTGGGCCTTGGTGTGGGCTAACGTACCGTCGGTGGGGCCGGACTGGGAGTGGGACGTCTCCGTCCTGGGGGGCTGCGGTCACGTGGGGCTTCCGTTGGGGCTTGCGTTGGCCGACTCCGGGCTGCGGGTCTCCCTCTACGACACGAATCACACGGCGACCCGTTTGGTCATGTCGGGGGCCATGCCCCACCGCGAGCCGGGTGCCGACGAGGTGCTGCAGCGGGTGCTAGAGGCCGGGCGCCTGACAGCCTGCACGCAGGCGGCGTCGATCAGCGTGGCCGAGCACGTGATCGTCGTGATCGGGACGCCCGTCGACAAGCACCTCAACCCTGACCCGCAAGCGGTGGTGGCCGCCGTCGAGGCGGTGTCCGAGCACCTGGTCGACGGCCAGCTCCTGGTCCTCCGCAGCACTGTCTTCCCCGGGGTGACCCGTCTGGTGGAGCGCCTGGTGGAGCGGCTCGGCAAGGATATCGACGTGGCCTTCTGCCCCGAAAGGATCGCCGAGGGCAAGGCGATGGAGGAGCTCTACTCCCTCCCGCAGATCGTGGCGTCCCGGACGGACCGGGCCCTCGACCGGGCAGAGTGGCTGTTCTCCCAGCTCACCAAGTCGGTCGTCCGGGTCCAGCCCGAGGAGGCCGAGCTGGCCAAGCTGTTCACGAACTCGTACCGGTACATCAAGTTCGCCGCGGCCAACCAGCTCTACATGATGGCCAACGACTTCGGAGTCGACTACGAGCGGGTGCGCGCGGCGGTCGTCGAGGACTACCCGAGGGCCGCCGACCTTCCCGGTCCCGGGTTCGCCGCCGGCCCTTGCCTGCTCAAGGACACCATGCAGCTGGCCGCGTTCAACAACAACAACTTCGCCCTGGGTCTTGCCAGCATGCAGGTCAACGAAGGCCTCCCGCTCTACCTGGTGGCAAGGCTGGCCACCAAGCACGATCTCGGATCGATGACCGTCGGCATCCTGGGCATGGCCTTCAAGGGGGAGTCCGACGACGTCCGCGACAGTCTGGCCTACAAGCTCAAGCGGGTGCTCGAGATCCAGGCGAAGTCGGTTCTGACCACCGACCCCTACGTCACGACCGACGCCGCCCTGCGACCGCTCGACCGGGTCCTCGCCGAATCGGACCTCCTGATCATCGGTGCACCGCACCGGATCTACGCCGATCTCGAGACGGACAAGCCGGTGGTCGACATCTGGAACCTCCGGGGGCGGGGGGTCCTGGTATGAAGCCGAGGGTCTCGGTCGTAATCCCTGCCTACCAAGAAGACGCCGCCATCGAGGACGTCCTCGGCCGGATCCTCGAGTCCGTCCAGCTCCCGTGCGAGGTGCTCGTCGTCGTCGACCGGCCCGACGACTCGACGGTGCCCTATGTCCAGAAGTGGGCCCGCAACGACGACCGCATCCGGCTGGTGGTGAACGACGTCGAACCGGGTCCGGCCCAGGCCATCCGCTTCGGGATCGACCGGGCGGAGGCGCCGGTCGTGGTCGTGACCATGGCCGACGGGTGCGACGATCCCCAGCAGATCGACCAGCTGGTCCGGCTGGTCGAGCGCGGCGTGGTGATCGCCGCCGCCTCCCGCTACTCGCACGGCGGCCAGCAGGTGGGCGGTCCCTTCGTGAAGAGCACGCTGTCCCGGCTGGCCGGGCTCTCCCTCTGGGCGCTGGCCCGGGTCGGCACTCGCGACGCGACCAACTCGTTCAAAGCCTACGACGCCGAGTTCATCAAGAAGGTCGGCATCGCGTCCAACACCGGCTTCGAGATAGGGATCGAGCTGGTGGCCAAGGCTCGCCGGGCTCGCCTGCCGGTCGCCGAAGTCCCGACCATCTGGCTCGAGCGGCACCACGGGGTCTCGAGCTTCAAGGTGGCGAGCTGGCTGCCCCACTACCTACGGTGGTGGCGCTTCGCCTTCGGTCGCCCGCTGTCGTTCGAGGAGATCCGGGCAGCCACGCCGCAGAGAACCGGCCGATGAGCACGGTCCTCGTGACCGGCTCGGCCGGGTTCATCGGCGGCTACGCGGTCAAGGAGCTGCTCGACCGCGGTCACCGGGTCATCGGGCTCGACAACTACTCGAAGTACGGCCCCGTCCACCGCTCCTACGACGACCATCCCGAGTACCGCTTCGTCGGGGGGGACGCCCGGGACGTCGACCTGCTCCGCGGCCTGCTGCTCGACTGCGACCACTTCGTGGCCGGGGCGGCCATGATCGGCGGCATCTCCTACTTCCACACCTACGCCTACGACCTGCTGGCCACCAACGAGCGCATTACCGCCGCCTCCTGCGACGCGGCCATCGCCGCCCACGACCAGGGTCGTCTGCAGAAGGTGACCTACCTGAGCTCCTCGATGGTGTTCGAGTCGGCGGACAGTTGGCCCTCCTACGAGGGGCAGGAGCACGAGGTCCCGCCCCCTATCTCCTCGTACGGGTTCCAGAAGCTGGCCGTCGAGTACTTCGCCCGGGCCGCCTTCGACCAGTACGGGCTTCCCTACACCATCGTCCGGCCTTTCAACTGCGTGGGCATCGGCGAGCGACGGGCCAGGGGAGACGTCGAGATCCTCAGCGGCAACGTCAAGCTGGCCATGAGCCACGTGGTGCCCGACCTCGTCCAGAAGGTCCTGAAGGGCCAGGACCCGCTGCACATCCTCGGGGACGGCAGCCAGGTCCGCCACTACACGTACGGCGCAGATCTCGCCCGCGGCATCGCAACCGCCATGGAGCACCCTGCTGCCCTCAACGAGGACTTCAACCTTTCCACCGCCGAGTCGACGACGGTCCTCGAGCTGGCCACGCTCATCTGGAGCATGATCAAGGGCGATGGCGAGCCCCTGCGCTGGGTCTCCGACCCGCCCTTCCCCCACGACGTCCAGCGACGGGTACCGTCCGTGGAGAAGGCGAAGCGGCTGCTCGACTTCGAGGCGACGACCTCGCTGCGAGAGATCCTCGCCGAGGTGATCCCCTGGATCGAGCGGGCCGTAGCCGACGGGACGATCTAGCCGAGGCGGCGCCGCGTTGGGGACGACGTCAGCTAACCAAAGCGGCGTCCTGCTGCTCGAGGATGGTCAGACGTTGGCGGGTGCCGGCTCGGATGCCTGCGGCGAGCGCGTGTTGCGGTACGTCAGCCATCCGGCGACGGCCAGGAGGATGAACGCGATGATCGCGGCGACCGCCCCCCGCTTTCGGTAGTGACCACGTGGCGGATGGTGGTGGTGGCCGACCACCGCCGTCTTGGCCCCCGGGATCCAGCTCGGAAGCGCGTGGATCGAGACCGTGAAGTACTCGACGGCGACAAAGGCGAAAAAGCCTGCGATCACGACCAAGATGACGACGGGGATCCATTTCATGGGAGGAGACTGTAGTCAAGGGAGACGGCAGGGCGGCAAGCCGCGGCACGGGCAGTGACGCCTCGGCGGGTCGCGACCCATGGCAAGCCGGCGCGAGCCCGAGCAGGCGTCCGGCGGGTCGATGGCTGCAGGGCGGCGCCTCGTGCGGGAGGTTGCCTCTCGGGGCGACTACGGCGCCTCCGGGCCACGGAAGCGGCGACTACGGTTTACGGGGCTTGCGAGCACGATGGGGTCTACGGGATCGACGGGTCCACGAGGTCTAGGGAGGGACGTCGCCAGTCGATGCTCCGCGAGTGAGCGGACCTGAGCCGTGCAGTGGGGAATATGGGGCAACCGATGAACTGCCGTCACCGCGTGGGAGGCGAGCTGGACCGAACCTGGGTCACGACCTGGGGGAGCCGATCAGCTGAACGGAGGCACCGGCATGGCGAGTGACGTCGTCGTGGCGGCGGAGCGAAAGCCGGCGGTCGTGGATCCACCGACCGAGGCTCGTAAGCCGCGCCACTTCCCGTCGTTCGACGGGCTTCGTGCAATCGCGGCCGTCTCCGTGCTGCTCCTGCACACCGCGTGGGTTTCAGGCTTCACTTCGCGGTCGGCATGGGGCGCCTACACCAGCCGACTGGAGATCGGTGTCTCCGTCTTCTTCTTGATCTCGGGGTTCCTGCTCTACCGACCGTTCGCCGTGTCGCACCTGGCCGACCTTCCTGCCCCGAGCACACGTCGGTTCTTCGAGCGACGCCTTTTGCGCATCGTGCCCGCGTACTGGGCCGCATTGACCATCCTGGGGTTGTTCCACGTCATAACTCTGGGTCCGGGGTGGGGCGGAGTCGCCGCGCACTATCTCTTTCTCCAGATCTACTTCCCCTCTCAGGTGGTCACCGGGATCACTCAGGCCTGGTCTCTCTGCACGGAGATGAGCTTCTATCTCTTCCTTCCCTTCTATGCGGCGGTCGTGGCCCACCGCCGCCGGTCGGCTGAAAACCAGCTTGGGCGCGAGTTCCTGGGCCTTGCCGTGCTCGTCGCGGTCAGCTTCGCCTTCCGAGATTGGGCGTTGCACCAGCCCCTCATCCGCGTCTCCGGAGGACGGTTCGTAGCGGTCTGCGCACCGAACTGCGCCACGAACCCGCCATTCTCGACGTTGATGGCGGATTGGTTGCCGGCCACGCTCGACCTGTTCGCCTTCGGGATGTTGCTTGCCGTCCTGAGCGCATGGTTCACCCAGCACGACTCGGAGCCGCGCTGGCTGAGCCATCGGCTCATGCCCTATCTGAGCTGGGGTGCAGCGGTTCTCGTTTTCGTCTGGGTGTCCCACGTGGTCACCGACCACGACATCCTCTACTTCGTGAAGCCGCGGGTGAACCTCGAGCGACAGACGCTCTACGGGCTGTTCGCATTCTTCCTCCTGCTCCCAGCCGTCTTCGGGCCGCAGGATCGATCGCTCGTCCGCCGGTTCCTCCAGTGCTG
>DASRBM010000561.1:0-2324 GCA_035653635.1 Acidimicrobiales bacterium
CAGCGGTTCGACCGAGAACCTGACGAACCTCATCCAGACCGACGCCGCGATCAACTCGGGCAACTCCGGCGGACCGCTCGTGGACTCGTCGGGTGCGGTCGTGGCCATGGACACGGCCGTCGCGTCGACCACCGGCACGAACGCCCCGGCCCAGAACATCGGCTTCGCCATTCCCTCCGCCACCATCGAGGGCCTGCTGCCGAAGCTCCGGGCGGGCGGCACGAAGGGCGCCACCAAGGCGTACCTCGGGGTCGAGGTCGTCGACGAGACGGCGCAGTTGCGCCAGGCCTATGGATTCGTGCCCTCGAGCGGGGCGGTGGTCGTCACCGTGCTGCCCGGATCGCCGGCGGCCGCGGCCGGCATCGAGCAGGGCGACGTGATCGTGGCCTTCGACGGCCACGCCGTCACCTCGGCCCAGGACCTGACGAACGACGTGCAGGCACTGGCGTCGGGCCGGAAGGTGACGGTGACGCTCTACCGGGGGGCGCAGCGGCTGTCCATCACAGCCACGCTCACCTCGGCGCCCGCCGCCTGAGCCTCACCGGCCGGCCGAGCCGTCGAGCAGTTCGCGCAGGACGTCCGCGTGGCCGGCGTGGCGCGCCGTCTCCTCGACCAGGTGGACGAGGACCCAGCCGGCGGTGAGGCCGTGGGTGGTGCGGGCGGCGGGGGCCTCCAAGTCGGTGCCGGCGAGCAGTTCGTCGCTGCGGGCACCGGTGGCCCGGTAGGCGTCGAGGACCGAGGCGACGTCGTCGGCGGGTTCGAGCGCGAAGCCGTCGCCCGACACAGGTCCGATGTCGAGGCCGTGCAGGCGGTACTGGACCCAGTAGCGCTCCACGAACTCGAGGTGCTTGGCCAGTCCGAGCAGGCTGGTGCCGGACGATACGGGAGCGGAACGGGCCTCGTCGTCGGTGCACCCCTGGAGCTTCCGCTGCACCGACGCGCGCAGGTAGACGAGGAAGGCGCGCAAGGTGGCGGCTGTGTCCGACGCCGGGCCCGGGGTCTGGTGGTCGACCCCCGCGTCGCCCGCCTCGCTCACACCGGCTCCGCCGTGCGCCGCATGGCGGTCAGCCGAGGAGGCTCGCCTCGACGGGCTCGGCCCGGGCCCCGCCGACGCGGATGTACCACTCGGTGCCCCAGGCCATGGCGAAGGCGTCGGGCGGGAGACCGAGGAAGAACGACGTCTCGCCGATCTGACTCGCATGGGCGGCCATGGCCCGTCGCTTCACCTCGAGGAAGGCGTGCACGTCCACCGCGGTCGTGATGCGCGACTCCTCGACGCCGAGGTCGTCCATGTCGGGAGGGTCCTCGCCGCCGGGCATCTCGAGGCCCATCTCCACGGCAGCGGCGGCAAGGCGTTCCATGTGGTCGCGGTTGATGGTGGCCATGAAGACGCGGTCGACGCCGGCGAGCTCGGCGGCCCGCATGCCCACCCGGTGTACCTGGATGTGGTCGGGGTGTCCGTAGCCGCCGTGCTCGTCGTAGATGGTGAGCACGTCCGCCTGCTCCTCCCGCAGGAGCGCGGCGAGGGCGCCGGCCGCCTCCTCGACATCGGCGCGGTGGAAGCTCTCGGGTCGCTCGTTGCTCGGCTCGCCCGCCATGCCCGAATCGCCGTAGCCGAGATTGACGTGGCGGGAGACGCCGAGGACGTCGCAGGCGGCCGCCAGCTCCTTGTCCCGCCGGCTGGCGAGATCCTCCCCCGGCTCGAGGAGCCCCTCCGGCACCTCGCCCAGCTCGCCGCGGGTGGCGGTGACGAGCACCACCCGGTGCCCGTCGGCGGCCATGGCCGCCATGGTGCCGCCCGTGGCGATGGCCTCGTCGTCGGGATGGGCGTGGAAGAAGACCGCGGTGGCCATCGGCGCGCAGGCTAACCGGCCATGCGTCCGGTCACGTCCGCGCCCGCCATGCGCCGGGCCATGTCGCCGAGGTCGACCCGGATGAAGAGGCCCTCGGCCTCGGCGGTGAGCACGTCGCCGGCGTGGCACGTCGCCCGGCCCACAAGGCGCCGGCCCTCGGCACGTTCGAACCAGGCCCGCAGGCGGAGCTCGCGGCCCACGGGTGTGGGAGCCGGGTACCGCACGAGGAGATGTGCCGTCACCGCCGTCACCGGGATGGCGTGCATGGCCACGCCGAACATGTGGTCGACGAGGCCGGCGACGTAACCACCGTGCACCATGCCCGGTCCCCCGAGAAAGGCCCGGCCCAAGGTGAGCGTCGCCTCGGCGAAGGCCCGGCCGTCATCGTCGACCCCCCACGCGAGCCCGGTCGGCGCACCGAGCGGGTTCACCCGACCGCCGAAGAGGGTCTCGTCGAGGTAGCGGTCCCAG
>DASRBM010000562.1:0-5386 GCA_035653635.1 Acidimicrobiales bacterium
GACCTACAACTTCAAGGAGAACCGGGTCACCGACCACCGCATCAAGCTGACCCTCCACAAGCTCGACCGGATCATGGCCGGTGACATCGACGAGCTCGTCGAGGCGCTCCTCCTCGACGAGCGCGAGCGTCAGCTCACCGCGGTGCGCTGAACGCCGGCGTCGACGTGGTCGCGCTGCCCGCCATGGACCCTCGCAACCCGCGCACCGTGGGCGACATGCTGCGGGTCCTCACCGGCATCGTCGGCGACACCATGGAGGCGCGCTGGATCACCGCGCACGTGACCGGGGCGCCGGCGGGCGAGCTCGTGACCGGAGCCGCCGCACCTGTCGCGCCCGACGCCGTCGCCCGGGCGCTCGACCTTGCGGCGCGGCGCGCCGCCGGCGAGCCGCTCCAGTACGTGCTCGGGTCCTGGGCCTTCCGTCGGCTCGAGTTGCACGTCGATCCCCGCGTCCTCGTGCCCCGGCCCGAGACCGAGCAGGTGGTGGAGGTCGCGCTCCGGGAGCTCGGCCGGGTGCCGGCGCGTCCGTCTGGTGCGGCCGTCGTCGTCGACCTCGGCACGGGTTCCGGCGCCATCGCACTGTCGATCGCGGCCGAGGCGCCCGCCGCCGTCGAGGTGTGGGCCACCGACGTCTCGCCCGATGCACTCGCCGTGGCCGAGATGAACCACGCGGCCTGCGCCGCGGCGCTCCGACGCGACGCCCGCGTCGTGTTCGCCCGCGGGAGCTGGTTCGACGCGCTGCCGTCGGATCTTCTCGGAGGCGTCGATCTCGTCGTATCGAACCCGCCCTACGTGTCGGCCGCCGAGTGGGAGGCACTCGACCCCGTCGTCCGCGAGCACGAGCCCCGCTCGGCACTCGTCCCCGGACCGACGGGCTTCGAGGGACCGCAGGCGGTCATCGCCGGCGCTCCCCGCTGGCTCCGTCCCGGTGGTGTGCTCGTGGTGGAGATCGGCGCCTCCCAGGCGGATGCGGCCGTCGCCGCCGCCGATGCCGCGGGCCTGGCGGAGGCCGCCGTCCGACCCGACCTGGCCGGCCGACCCCGGGCGCTCGTCGCCCGGCGGGCGCCGCCCAGATGACCTCCGCGTCCGCCGAGGAGCTCGGCGTCGCGGCAGCGGCGCTGCGTGCCGGTCACGTCGTGGCCATTCCCACCGACACCGTCTACGGCGTGGCCGTCGACCCGAGCCGCGTCGGGGCCACCGTGCGCCTGTTCGCCGTGAAGGGCCGCCCGCCCGAGGTGGCCCTCCCCATCCTCGTGGCCGACGCCGGACAGGCAGCCGAGCTCGCCGGCACCGCGGGTTGGACCGAGGCGGCCCGGCGCCTGGCCGAGCGGTACTGGCCGGGAGCCCTCACCGTGGTCGTCTACCGCCGTCCCGGACTCGAATGGGATCTCGGCGGCGACCCCTCCACCATCGGCCTGCGCTGTCCGGCGAACGCGGCGGCCCGCGCACTGTGTCGCGAGGTCGGCCCCCTCGCCACCACCAGCGCCAACCGCCACGGCGAGCCGTCGTGCACGACGGCGGCCGAGGTGCGGACGGTGTTCGGTCCGGAGCTGCTCGTCGTCGACGACGGGCCGGGACAGGGGGTGGCGTCGACCGTCGTCGATCTCACCGGCAGGGCAGCGGGCATCGAACGCCGCGGGGCGGTGTCGCTCCTGCGCCAGGGCGCGGTGTCGTTCGACGAGGTCGCGCAGCTCCTGGCCGAGCTGTAGGCCCGGCCTCGCTACCGCAGGTCGACCCGCCCGTCGCTCCCGAGGCGCACGGAGCGCCCGCACGCCTCGTCATCCATCAGCTCCGCCATGGCCTCAGGCTGGCTGACGTTGCCCCAGCCCCGCGCCCCTTCGCGCGTGCGGACGGCCACGATCCCGAGCTCGGGGCGACCGTCACGGCCGTGCACCACCGTATAGGCCTCCACCGTGCCCTCGTGGTCGCCGTCGCCGGCCGGCGCCCGCTGGGGACCGGCGTCCACCTCCGCCTGCACGTCGAGGTGGCGGAAGGGCTGCGCCGGCGGCGCACTCGACCACAGTCCCACCGCGTGCTTGGTGGCGTACCAGCCGAGGCCCGTCACCAGCCCGAGCGCTCCGGGCTCGTCGCGGAGGCGTCCGGCCATGGTGGCGATCGAGTGGCTGACGTAGTTGTTGCCCGGTCCGCCGGCGAAGGCGAGGCCTCCGGTCACGGTGAGCGGACGCGACGGGTCGTCGAGCGGCAGGCCGACGGCGGCCGCCCCCATCTCCACCGCACACGGGAAGCACGAGTAGAGGTCGATGTGTGCCACGTCGTCGACACCGGCACCGGCCGCCCCGAACGCAGCTCGGGCGGCGGCGGCGATGGCGGGCGACGAGTAGAGGTCGTGCCGGTGGGTGAGGAACCAGTGGTCATGCGCATCGGCGGCGGCCACGGGGAAGACGAGACGGTCGTCGGGGACGCCGGCACGGCGCGCCGCATCGAGCGAGCAGAGGATGAACGCGGCGCCCATGTCGACCCGGTCGTTGGCGTTCATCCGCTTGGGATACGGATACGACACCATCCGGTTGTCCTCGGACACGGTGCCGATCTCGTCGGCGTCGTAGGCCCTCGTCGTCCACGCGAAGGGATTGTCCGCCGCCACCTCCGAGAAGCGCGACCACAGGCCCGCGATCTTGCGCAGGTGGTCGTCGGGCCGCTCGCCGAGATGCGCTCGCAGCGCCGTCTCGAACAGCGGGAACACCCGCAGCGGGCGGTCGAGGCCCCGGGCCCGCTCCGTCTCGGTCACCGGCTCGCGGTCGGTGCCGAAGAGGACCGGCTCCTCGGTCCCCGGCGCCTGGGTGGTCCACGGCAGGACCGGGCGATCGGGATCGCGGCGGGCCGCCACCCGGGTGCCGATGCATTCGGCCCCCGTCAGGAGCACGACGTCGACGCGTCCCTCGGCGATGTCGGCCGCCGAGCGCGCCGCCAGGCTCTGCGGGCCATTGCCCCCGATGGCGCTCAGGCCGAGCTCCTTCGGATCGATGCGGAGCCGGTCGGCCACGAGGAGGGCCGGGTTCACATAGCGCCAGCTGAGGGGGAGCAGCACCCGCAGCGACTCGGCCCGGGCGAGCAGGCGCGCGCCGGCCCCGGCTCCTGCGCAGTCGTCGGCCGCCGCCCGCAGGGCGTCCGCCATCAGGTCGACGGGCTCCGGGCGCGCCACGAGCGGCGTGTCACCCGGTCTGGCCAGCACCTGCCCCACGCCCGCCAGCACCGGCGTGCGCGGATCCGGGGCCATGGCGGCCCAGCGTAGGCTTCCTCCATGCGAATCGCCGTGGGCGCCGATCACGCCGGCTTCGCGCTGAAGCAGCTGCTGGCGGCGCATCTGGCCGGTCTCGGCCACGAGGTCGACGACCTCGGCACCGGCGACGAGGAGCCTGTCGACTACCCCGAATACGGCGCCGCGGTGGGTCGGGCCGTGGCCGAAGGCCGGGCCGACCTGGGCGTCTGCGTGTGCGGGACCGGCATCGGCATCTCGATCGCGGCCAACAAGGTGCCCGGTGTGCGGGCCGCCGTCGTGCACGACGTCACCACCGCCCGCCTGGCCCGGGCCCACAACCACGCCAACGTGGTCTGCCTGGGTGGGCGCATGACGGGCGAGCAGGTGGCGAAGGACGCGCTCGACGCCTTCCTGGCCGAGCAGCCGGCGTCCGGTCGCCACGAGCGGCGGGTGGCCGAGATCACCGAACTGGACCTGGCCCGAGCCGGAGAGAGGTTGGCATGAGCAATTCGACGACACCGCCGGCGGCGGGGCCCTACGACGCGTGGCTCGGGTCCGACCCCGAGCTGCTCTCGCTCGTGCGCGACGAGGTGGAGCGCCAGTCGACCACCCTGCAGCTCATCGCCTCCGAGAACTTCACCTCCACGGCGGTACTGGCGGCCGTGGGCACGGTGCTCACCAACAAGTACAGCGAGGGCTACCCGGGGCGCCGCTACTACGGCGGCAACCAGGTCATCGACGAGGTGGAGGACCTGGCCCGCGAGCGGGCGAAGCGCCTGTTCGGCGCCGAGCACGCAAACGTGCAGCCGCACGCCGGTGCCTCGGCCAACCTGGCCGTGTACCAGGCGCTGCTGCAGCCGGGCGACACCATCCTGGCCATGCGCCTCGACCAGGGCGGTCACCTCACCCACGGCTCGCCGGCCAGCATGACGAGCAAGATCTGGCGCTTCGTGGCCTACGGGCTGACGCCCGCGGCCCAGGATCCCGAGGCGCCCGGTGAGGTGATCGACTTCGACCAGGTGGCGCACCTGGCCAAGACCGAGCGGCCCAAGCTCATCGTGGCCGGGGCCACCGCCTATCCGCGCGTCATCGATCCGGAACCGTTCCGCGAGATCGCCGACTCGGTGGGCGCGCTGTTCATGTTCGACCTCGCCCACCCGGCCGGTCTGGTGGCGGGCGGCGCCCACCCGAGCCCGGTCGGGGTCGCCGACGTGGTGACCTTCACCACCCACAAGACGCTGCGCGGGCCGCGCGGCGGCGCCATCCTGTGCCGGGCCGATCTGGCCAAGCAGATCGACTCGGCCGTGTTCCCCGGCCTGCAGGGTGGCCCGCTCGAGCATGTCATCGCCGGCAAGGCCGTCGCCTTCGCCGAGGCCATGGCCCCCGCCTTCCGCGACTACGCCCACCAGGTCGTGACGAACGCCCGTGCGCTGGCCGAGGCGCTCGCCGGTGAGGGATTCCGGCTCGTGTCGGGCGGCACCGACAACCACCTGCTGCTCGTCGACCTCCGTCCCTTCGACGCCGAGCTCACCGGCAAGGAGGCGCAGGAGGTGCTCGACCGGGCCGGCATCACCCTGAACCGCAACACGATCCCCGACGACCCGCGTTCCGCCTTCCAGACGTCGGGGCTGCGCCTCGGCACGGCCGCCACCACGACGACGGGCATGGGACCAAAGGAGATGGCCCGCATCGCCGCGCTCATCGGACGGGCCCTGCGCGGGCGGACGGACGACACCGCGCTCGCCGACGTGCGGTCGGAGGTGCGCGAGCTGTGCGCCGGCTTCCCGCCCTATCCGACGCTGGCCACGGGCGGCCCTCGGTGATCGGAACGCCGGCGCCCGGCGGCAGGAGCAGCTGAGCCGTGCCCCCCTTGGGGGCCTACGCCGTCGTGGCCGCCGTCGCGGCCGTCCTCACCTACCTGGGCCTGTTCCCGGTGCGGCGCATCGCCGTGCGCATCGGGTTCGTGGCCGAGCCCGACGAGCGTCGCATCCACACGCGGGTGACGCCGCTCGGCGGCGGGGTGGCAATGTTCGTGGCCTTCCTCCTCGCCATGGCGCTCGCCTCGGTGCTGTCGCCGCTGCAGGGCGTCTTCCAGGGATCGTCCGAGCCACTGGGGCTCGTGCTCGGGGCGGCGGTGATCTTCGGCGTCGGCCTCATCGACGACTT